>CALASU010000323.1 GCA_937888765.1 uncultured Clostridia bacterium
TTCTGAGGACACATTATCCGTACTCAGGGACGGAGGAAATAATGGGAACGAAATTGGAAAGAATAATGGAAATCTCGGCAACAACGCCGAAGCCAGAGTTCACATCTTTGTATCACTTGATAAATATTGAAATGCTGAAACAATGCCACAAGGAATTAGATGGCAGTAAGGCAGTAGGTATCGATAAAGTGACGAAAGCAGAGTATGAGAAGCATCTGGAAGAAAACTTAACAAATCTTGTAAGAAAGCTAAAGAATAAGGCTTACAACCCCTTGCCATCACTTAGGGTGTTCATACCGAAAGCAAATGGCAAGAAACGTCCTCTGGGGATTGCTTCCTACGAGGACAAGATTGTGCAACTGGCAGTAAAGAAAATACTGGAAGCTATTTATGAGCCAAGATTTCTGCACTGTATGTATGGCTTCAGACCGAACAGAGGATGCCATGATGCCATAAAGGAAGTCCAATACCAGATAAACAACAGATGTATAAATTATGTAGTAGACGCTGATATAAAAGGCTTCTTCGACCACATGAGCCACGAATGGATGATGGAGTTTCTTAGGCTTTACATCAAAGACCCAAACCTTCTGTGGCTAATCAATAAATATCTAAAAGCCGGAGTAATGACGGATGGAGTATTTGAAGAAAGCGAAGAGGGCTCTGCGCAAGGAAATATTATCAGTCCGATATTGGCAAATATCTACATGCACAATGTATTGACACTATGGTATAAGTTTGCCATTATAGGCAGAACTACAGGTCACAGCTTTATGGCAGTATACGCAGATGATTTCATTGCAGGCTTTCAGCATAAGGAAGATGCGGAGAGTTATTATGCGCTTCTAAGGGAGAGATTAAGGAAATTCAATCTCGAATTGGAAGAAAGCAAGAGCAGACTGATTGAGTTTGGCAGATATGCAGAAAGTAATTCCAAGCGAAAGTATGGAAGAAAGCCAGAAACATTTGATTTCTTAGGATTTACATTTTACTGTGGTAAGGGAAGAAAGACTGGAAACTTCTGTGTAAAGCTTAAGACTAACAGAAAGAAGTTTTCTATGAAGCTGAAGCAGACTAAAGAATGGCTATACCAGAACAATGATTTGCCAGTAAAAGAATTGATTGCCAAGTTAAACAAGAAACTGGTAGGGCATTACAGATACTACGGTGTTTCGCATAACATGAATAAATTGAGCTCGTTTCTACACTATGTGCAACGATACTTATTCAAAGTGTTAAATCGTAGGAGTCACAAGAAAAGCTATCTGTGGAATGGATATATAGATATGCTGAAAGTATATCCGTTGGCACAACCAAAGATTTACGTTAGGTTATTTTAGAAATGAATGTTATTATGAAAAGCCGTATGCGAGAAAGTCGCACGTACGGATTTGTGAGGGGCTAGTGTCGTGAGGCATTAGTCTACTCGACTGTAGAGGGGGATTGAAATGTCTACAAGTAAATTGAGATCAGTTTTAGATGCAGCAGAGTGCTGCTATGAAATAATACAACAGGATAAGCCTATATTATCTGCAATGGATGCCGAAGGTATATATCCTGTTGAAAAATCAGCACCAACATTCGTCTTACAAAGCGAACAAGGACTTATTGGCTGTATAGTGTCTATGCAGAATGGCCGTCTTGATTTCGAAAGGTTAAAGGCACAATTTGGTTTTGAAAAACTGAAAATGGCAGATAGAAAGAAAATAGAGAAGGAGACAGGATATTCCGTGGGCTCTGTTCCGCTTGTAGCACTTGGCTTGCCTATAATCTTTGATAAAAAACTACTTTGCCATGACTTCGTTTATGGTGGAACAGGAAACGAGTTATTAACACTAAAAATAAAGCCGCAAGATATAATAAAAGCAAATGAAATACTAGGATATTTTGAATAAAACATCAGATGCGAATTAGAGGTGTCCAATGATTATTGATTTTAATAATATAAAAGAAATAACCATGCCTGGTATGAATAATGGAACTGGTATGATGACAGCGAAATTGTTCATGGACACTGATGGGAAAATCATTACGTGCAGAATCCATTCAGGTGGATCAATAGGTGAACATAAACATGAAACTAGTGATGATATAAACTATATCATATCTGGAAAAGGAAAAGCAGTTTGTGATGGACAGGAAGAAATGCTGACAGCAGGCTGTTGTCACGTTTGCAAAAAGGGGTCCTCACATAGTATAGAAAATACTGGAGATGAAGATCTTGTGCTTCTGACAGTAGTGGTAGAGAGATAAACTAGAATTTGATGGAGAAATCTTTATGAAATCATTTGAAAATATTATCCCAAGAGATTTTCAAGGTGGAGTGCTTGTTCTTAAAGACGGTCAAGTTGTTTTTGAATATTGTCAAGGTAATGCTGACCATAGCACAAACACTCCCTTCACATCACATACTACAATTACATTAGCTTCGCTGTCTAAGCAATTTGTCGCAGCAGCCATTTTCCTTCAGATAGAACTGGGAAAACTTTCTTTAGATGATACAATCGACCAGTACTTTCCTCAATATCCCCAAGGAAAGAATATTACAATTTGTCATCTGTTACATCATTCAAGTGGTATTCCCGATTATATCAGTGATAGAATTATCCCTGACGCAATCCAAAAATATGAATCAGAGCACGGAATAGCACCAACTGATGTTATCGAGTTTAATAAATGCATTGTTTCTGAATGTCGCCCTGTTAGTCTTTCAGAATGCTTTGACCTAATTGGTGAATTACCGTTGTATTTTAAGCCAGGCTCAGATGGCAGATACAGCAATACCAATTATTTTTTACTTGGTTACATTTTGGAAATAGTATCCAACAAGTCTTTTTCAGATGTAATGAGTGATATATTTATGCTCTTTGGGTTGAAATATACACACATGAATGGGCGTGACGCAGATGCTTGTGGATATGTCAAACATGATGATATAATTTTTTCCTGTGGCAGACCTTCCATGGATAGTGGTGATAGCAGCGTTGTTTCTTCGCTAACAGATTTAGGACTTTGGTGCAAGGCTATACTAAATGCCGATATATTGTCTGTTAACAGTTGGAAGGAATGTCTGAATTTTAACCCAAATCCTTATGGATGTGGTTTATGGCAGTTCGATAATGGTTGGTTTGGACATGATGGAGGATTGCCAGGATTGAGACATTGGCAAAGGTTGAATTTTAAGGATAAAGTGGCAATCATTCTCCTCTCTAATGTCGTTATGGAGGAACCGCCCTTTCTTGCCCAATTGATGGAATACTTAATTCGCTAAATTCCAATTTGTTGAATTGCTAAATAAAACTCCTGCTCTGCAACAGAGCAGGAGTTTCTGCATTAGAATAGGTTGTTATAACAAGGCTGTTGACCATCAAGATAATTTTCAACTATATCATTTTTTGTCTGCTACTTGCTTATATCCCATAATTTTGGTACTATTTTACTATAAAAATTCAATAAAGAAAAATAAAATGGCATAGAACAAAATCGTTCTCATGCCATTTTATTTGGAAGTGTACAAAGGAGCATTTTATGTTTGATCTGATTATTTCCACACAGAATTTCATATTTCTGATGATCGCCAGCTTTCTAGCGGGTTTTCTGGATTCCATTGCAGGGGGCGGCGGGCTGATTTCCCTGCCTGCCTATGTGCTGACAGGGCTTCCGATGCACATGGTATATGCCTGCAATAAATTTTCTGCAGCCTGCGGCACAACCATTGCGACCTTCCGCTACTGGCGGCACAGAATGGTAGATATCCCCATTGGGCTGACAGCCGCCGCAGGGGCATTTCTCTGTTCTGCCATTGCTTCCCGCATCGTGCTGTATCTGAATGAGCAGACCTTAAAAACAATGATGCTTGTCATTCTGCCCATTGTTGCTGTGATTACGCTGGTAAACAAAAACATGGGCGGCGAAAACCACTCCGACAGCTTTACAAAGGGCAAAAAATTCGCCCTCGCCTTTCTGATTGGCGGCTTAGTCGGTTTTTATGACGGGCTGTTTGGTCCCGGTACAGGCACATTTGCACTGATCGCATTCTGTCTGATCCTGAAATACGATATGCGTACCGCTACGGGCAACGCAAAGTTTCTGAATCTTGCCTCTAACTGTGCCGCTCTGGTGGTATTCATCTTTGCGGGTACGGTATACTGGGCGGTGGCAATCCCTGCCGCAGTGTTCAATATCGCAGGGAATTTTATCGGTGCAGGGGTAGCAATCAAAAAAGGGACAAAGGTTATTCGCGGGATGTTGATGGTCGTGATTGTACTGCTGTTTATTAAAATGGTCGGGGAAGTGCTGATTTAAAACCTTGAGGGCGTTGCCCTCAAACTCCCACCAAGGGGGTGACCCCCTTGGAACCCGATTTTGCAAAAGCATTCGCTTTTGCAGTAAAATAAAACTTACAAATCAAAAAATACAAAAAACCGGAGTGCCGTTTGGCACTCCGGTTTTTTATTTCATATCCTTTTTATTCACAATCGAGAGATAAAACCCGCTGCAACAGCCAAGAACTGCCGCCCGACAGGTAAAGTACTCCCACTCTTTCCCCGTCCATTCGGCAACACCATTCTCCAGATAGACATTCACCGCCTCACAGCTTTCCTCGGGGGTACGTTCAGGAAAGAGGCGGATAAATTCCCGCAGTGTCCCATCAAAGACGATCTGCTCGGGCAGGGGTTCGCCGATCAGAAGCATTCCTCTCAGCTGGTCAGCGGAGGATACCAGTACCGCATCCCCGCCCTGCGCCAGCCAGTTTTGCTTTCCCTCCGTATTAGATAAACATATCAGTTTACATCTTTTAAACATCTTGATTCCTCAACTTTTTAGGATTTTCCCTTTTTCTTCCTCTGCAGAAGCATTTATGCTTCTGCAAATGGGGGTGCAGGGGAATCATTCCCCTGCTAGGGGTCGAGGGGGCAAAGCCCCCCGTAGGGGTTTGGAGTCCCCAAGTCTTACTTAGAGGCTTTTACTTTCAGCCACAATTCAGCCAGTGTCTTTTTCAGTACAGGATTGTCTACAAAGACTTCGTCCTTTTCATAGCCCGCACGGGGAATATACGCTTCGTTGCCGCCAAAGATACCGTCTTCCGCACTCAGTTCCTGCAGGACTTCTTCATTAGGGGAAGTATAGCCCACATATTCGGAGTTGCCTACGGATGCTTCGTATGTCAGTACATAGTTGATAAACGCATGTGCCATCAGAGGATTCTGTGCATTCGCAGGAATGACCATAGCATCATACCAGAGGTTTGTACCCTCTGCAGGCATCCAGAAGCTCATATCTTCATTTTCCGCCAGAATAGTCGTTGCATCGCCGCTGTAAACAACTGCGATATCCTTTGTACCGTTCATCATACCGTCGATTACCTCATCTGTTACATAGGTAGGTTCCATGGTATCGTTCATTTCCAGCAGCCATTCATACGCCGCCTGAATTTCCGCAGGATCATCTGTATTCATGGAATAGCCCAGTGCTTTCAGTGCCATCATAAAGGAATCACGCTCGGAATCGTAAATATAGAGTTTGCCTTTATAATCGGTATTTTTCAGCAGTTCAAAGCCTTGTGCTTCTACTACCGCAGGATCAACAGTTTCATGGTTATACACAATACCCACACTGCCCCAGAAATAAGGCACAGAATAGCTGTTGTCGGGGTCATAAGGCAGGTTTGTCACTTCGGGTGCCAGATTATCCAGATTAGGAATCAGACTCAGATCCAGTTTCTGCAGACTTTCCTCGTTCATCAGTCGCTGAATCATATAGTCAGAGGGAATCACAATATCATATGCATCCCCTGCCTGCAATTTGGTATACATCATTTCATTGGAATCGAAATATTCCACAATGACATTTGCACCAAACTGTTTTTCAAAATCACTGATGAGATTTTCGCCCATATATTCGCCTGTGATATACAGCTTCATAGTGTCGGAACCGAATGCCGCAATGGCATCCTCTTTCGTTGCACCGCCTTTCTGCAGGAAAGAAATCCCGCCTGCCGCAACCACCAGCACAACAGCCATGACTGCCGCAATGCCGCGTTTTCCAATGCCGATACCGCTCTTGCCCTGCTTTTCCCGAATCATGGGAACCACATTCACAATAATCAATGCCACAGTAATCAGCAGGATCACCAGTGTAGACAGGGCATTGATAGAGGGGTTCACTCGTTTACTCATGGTATATACCAGAATAGAGATATTCTGTACCCCATTACCTGTTACGAAGTAAGAGATAATAAAGTCGTCAAAGCTCATCGTAAATGCAATCAGTGCACCGGAAACGATACCGGGCATGATCTGCGGCACAATGACCTTTGTCAGTGCCTGAAACGGCGTTGCCCCTAAGTCCAGAGCCGCATCCGCCAGATTGGGGTCAAGGGAACGCAGCTTGGGCGACACCGACAGGATAACATAAGGAATACAGAACATGATATGTGCCAGTAACAGTGTGAAAAAGCCCTTTTCAAAGCCAATGGCACTGAAGAACATCAGCAGCCCAATCGCTGTTACAATTTCGGGGTTCATAATCGGCAGATTATTGACCTGCTCCACCAGATACCGCAGCATCGTACGGGAACGGGACATACCGATTGCCGCCAGTGTCCCCGCAACAGTGGAAATAATCGTTGCCAGTATCGCAATGATTACCGTATATACAACAGCTTCCATCATGGTACTGTCTGCAAGCATCTTTTCATACCAGCGCAGGGAGAATCCGCCGAATTTTGTCAGAGAGCGGGAATCGTTGAAGGAAAACACAATGATATATAAAATCGGCAGATAAAAGAAAACCGCTGTTGCACCTAATAAGACCTTACTGCCGATGCCCCTTTTATTGTTTTGATTCATTCGGTTTACCTCCTTCCGCTGTCAGGGTCTGTATCAACTTTTCTTGTGATATACATGGACAGCATAATAATCACTGCCATAATCAGAGAGATGGCACTGCCGAAGTTCCAGTCGCCGCTTGTCAAAAACTGTGTTTCAATGACGTTGCCGACCAGTACATACTGACCGCCACCAAGCAGCTTCGGAATAAAGAAGCTGGATACCGCAGGCAGGAATACCAGTGTGATACCGCTCAGTACACCCGGCAGGGAGAGAGGGAGCGTTACACGCAGGAAGCTCTGCACCTTATTCGCCCCCAGATCGCTTGCCGCTTCCAGAAGGCTTCTGTCCATCTTCGCCAGGGAAGAATGAATCTGCAGAATCATAAACGGCACAAAGTTGTAAACCATACCCAATACCACGGCAAATGTGGTATGCATCATATGGAAAGGCCCAATGCCGAATACACCCAGAAGGTGATTCAGCAGACCATCATCCTGCAGGATACCAACCCACGCATAGGTACGCACCAGCATATTGATCCATGTAGGCAGGGTAATCATCAGAATCCAGAATACTGCACTTTTTTCAGGCCCCTTTGCAATGGCATAGGCAACGGGATAGCCCAGCAGCACACAGACAATCGTGGTAAAGACCGCTATGATCATAGAGCGTTTCAGGACATCCAAGAAAACGGCATCTGTCATAAAGCGGGTAAAGTTTTCAAGTGTAAAGCGGATGGTCGTTACTTCATTGCCCGATTTTGTGAAAGCATACAGTAAGATCATCAGCATAGGGACGACAACCATAATGGCAAGCCATCCCACATAGGGATAAATCATATTGCGAAATTGCCGCATTTACCAAATCCCCCTTTCTTAAAATTCATCTTTGGACATAATGTGGATATCCTCGGGTTGGAACATCAGACCAACCACATCATCCACTTCGTATTTATCTGTTGTATCAACCTTGTATTCATACCCCTTTGTGGCAAAGGTTACGGGATATACGCCGGGGGTAATGGTTTCGGGGTCAAAATCGTATTTTACATCTGTGATTTCTACCGCTGTACCATCCTCCAGACTCCACGCAGACGCATTTGCCCATGTTTTCAGGTCTGTATCCAGAGCAATCGCATCCTGAATTTCGTCTACCTTTTTGAAGAAATTCATCGCAAAGATTTCTTCTTCGTTTTCCTCACTTGTTACACGGTTTTCATCTGTTACGATCATATTTACCGTTACGGAAGTACCTGCCGCTGTGGAGAACGTCACAGGATATGTGCCGTTTTCCTTATGAATGCTGTATTCCACTTCCTTAATGGAAATCAGTTCGTCCTCATCGGGATTCCATGCCTGTGCATCGGCACGGGCAATGATCGTTGCTTCATCCAGCTCTGCCACGTCCGCCATGTCCAGATAAAAATCATTTGCAGAAATCTTTTCATTTGCCGCTTCGTTATAAACAGGTCTGTCAGCGGAAACCTTCATGTTTACTGTGATTTCTGTACCGACCTTTGTTTCTACCATGGTTTCATAATGTACGCCCTTGAACAGTACGGATTTGACAACGCCTTTCAGCTTACCTTCCCCACGGGGTACAATATCCAGATCTTCGGGACGGATGACAACATCAACCACTTCATTCTTACGGAAACCGTAATCCACACAGTCGAATTTTTTGCCGCCGAATGCAACCTTATAGTCATCCACCATTACGCCCTCGATGATATTGCTTTCACCGATGAATGTCGCAACATAGGCATTAACGGGTTCGTTATAAATATCTGTAGGGCTGCCGATCTGCTGAATTTCGCCCTCTTTCATGATAACGATTTTATCGGACATGGTCAGAGCTTCTTCCTGATCGTGTGTAACGTAAATAAATGTAATACCAACTTCCTGCTGAATCTTCTTCAGTTCATGCTGCATTTCCTTACGCAGTTTCAAGTCCAGAGCACCCAGAGGTTCATCCAGAAGCAATACACTGGGTTCATTTACCAATGCACGGGCAATGGCAATACGCTGCTGCTGCCCGCCGGACATTGCGGTTACGCTTCTGTAGGCATATTCTTCCAGGTTTACCAGCTTCAGCATACGTTTTACTTTCTGCTCAATGATATCCTTGGGTTCTTTTTTCAGCTTCAGCCCAAAAGCGATATTGTCATATACATTCATATGAGGAAACAGCGCGTATTTCTGGAATACGGTGTTAACCTCTCTTTTATAAGGGGGTACGTTGGAAATTTCCTGCCCGTCAAACAGCACCTGTCCTTCATCCTGATTCAGAAAACCGCCGAGGATTCTCAGCAGTGTTGTCTTCCCGCAGCCGGACGGCCCGAGCAGTGTCACAAATTCATTTTCGTAAATATCCAGATTGATACCTTTCAGTACCACTTTGCCATCTTCATAGCTTTTTACGATGTTTTTAAATTGAATGAGTTTTTTCTTCATTTAACATCCTCCTGCGTATATTCAGAACAAAGGCGGCGTAGAAATCCAGAGCACCTTTGCTGTTGTTTTCTTCTCGTTCTTCAAAGAATGGCGGGTCTTGCCCGAAAGATAAAAGGTTTCCCCCTTATGCACGATATGGCGGGTTTCTCCTGTCAGAAGGACCACTGCCCCCTCCAGCACATAGCCGAATTCCTCGCCGCTATGGGGATTCATCACAAAGGATTCT
>CALASU010000324.1 GCA_937888765.1 uncultured Clostridia bacterium
GCTTAGCAGACAGAATCACTCATTTTAATTTGCACTAAATCTTGACATAGGACCAAATGCATCCAGTTGTCTGTCTAAACTCTGCTGCTCCGTACTGACACGGGCATAGCCAAATATGTAATGCTTCATAATACCACCTTTCTGTATCAATAACGTATGAGAACTGGGACTTTGATTCTGGAACGAGTTTTGGGACAAAATATGCCCTTATTTCAAGCATTTTCAGTCATATTTTATCCCTGTAAAATTCGTCCCAATAATGTTCGTTTTTAAGACATTATTCTACCATTGGCAGGATCATAATACGTCCGCCTAAATTCAAAAATATTCTTGGTACTGCAAATACTTCAGAATATCTCTTAATCTGTTCCTCTGTCAGTGATGTGAAGTGGTCACAATTACTAGGAGTGCCAGCAATAAAGAAGGTTCCTGCTACAATGTCGTAGCAAGTACCATCCTCTGTTACTAACTCTCGATTCAAGGGAAGTCCAAGTAATTTTCCTTCATCATTTACAACCAGAACAACCTCATCTTCAAATGGATAAATTGTCTGGATATATCCGCCAACGATTGCCTGCATAGTTTCTAAGGTATCTTCTATTTCTCTTACTTCTGGTACTTTCTGGGGTTCAATAACTAAAACTTTCATAAGATTCCTCCGTTCACTTACGCATATTCCAGCCCCATGATCTCTGCTACACATTCCTGCAGATACTCTGGGGAATCCAACAATAATTCAATATCTTCTTCCTCAAAACCATTTTCGTAGAGAAATAAGATTTCATCTTCAGAAACACCAACATTCATACCATAGTCGATCAAGCACTCTAAATAACTGCAATCCTTTTCTCCAGCTTGCAAGAATTCTTTTGAAACTCCTCTGCAACCATAGTATCTGAACCAAGGTAAGGCATTGTATTCCAATTTACTTGTGTCAAAAGATTCCTTCTGAATCTCCCCATTGTTTTTCAGAATCAAGATATCTCCCATATTTATCTTGATTTCTTGATAGAGGAACTCTCCAAAACCACCCCGTATCAGTCCTGTTTCCAATATTTCTCTCGTAGAAGCATAGACATAAAAGCCCATTTCTTCACAATGATAAACTGTCAGAGGATTATCTCCCTTTAACAGATACAGGTTATTGCAGCTATCCAGCAGAGTAAAGCAAAAGGAACCTTCGACATTTTCTGCCATCATCCGAATGGCTTCGATATCAAAGGTTCCCGTCTTTTCGATCATCTGCACGGCAACATAGCTGTCTGTTTCAATCTTTGTTTCCCACAGATGAAATTCTTCTCTCAATTCCTGTTCATTATGAAGGATACCGTTATGCGCTAACGCAAATGCTGTCTTTCCACATCTGCCATGAAAAGGATGATTATTGTAATTGAATTTCTCATTCCCCTGAGTTGTCAGTCTGGTATGTCCCATGACCACATGTACATCCTTTGGTATTTTCTTCTGAAACTTATGAGCAGGAAGTGGTTTTTTATGAATCTCCATTTGACCATTTCTGTTATAGGCAATGCCAGTCGCATCTGTTCCTCTTTCTTCACAGGCAATAGAAAGCTGATACAGCAAATGATTCTTCTGTTTAGCAGTCAAAACTTTCTTATAATCTAAAATCCCATACAAACAACACATCTTATATTTCCTCCTCCATTTCTACAGGTTCGTTGATATATAACCGCCGTTCCTTCAGATATGTAATCAGCTCTGTTTCACTTATTTCTGATACAAATCTCCACCAACTTCTGTTCTGCAGTTCTTCTTCAGAATATGCCCTTGCTGTCTTACACAGGTTTTCTACCATCTGCAAAGTTGCAATCAGCGTATTGTATTTCAGCGTTCCTCTCCACATACGAAATTCAATCGTATGCCAGTTCTGCAGATTCACACAGGCATATCTTCCCAGAATAGAATTTTTTGCTTGATCCATGACCTGATTCGGCTTTTCCTTGAATCCGTAGCGAGCTGCCCACTGGCTCATCTGACCCTTTGTTCTTCTGGAAAACCGCAGCAGCTCTTCCCAATATTTCTCAACCAGAAACAGAACCTTTCCGATATTTTCTTCCTGCTGCTCGTAATCCTCTCCAAAGAATGTCCGATTGACATGACAATGCAGACCACAGGTTGCTGATTTATGGGAACGATATCCCATGTTCAGAGCTTTTTCCATCACTTCTTTCCACGGCATCACTTCCATATGATACTGCAATGTCATAGGGTGAGTGACGATTTCAAATCCACTATCCAAAGAACCGTCATGCTTGATATAGATGTGACTTGCTTCTGCATTAGCAATTCTCAAAATCTCTTTGGCATCTTCATGGCTTCCATCTCCATCATCAATTTCCAGTTCAACTCCCAGATACAGATTGCTGTCTGTTCCATAAAAGATTGGATCTGGTTTATAGCTGTAATTCTGAATCGCTCCCTGTTTCATGCAATGATAGCAAAGCGTTCTGTCCTCGTATTCATCAAAGTATTCCTCTTCCTGCAGGATCAATCTG
This sequence comes from uncultured Clostridia bacterium, assembly GCA_937888765.1. Taxonomy (GTDB): domain Bacteria; phylum Bacillota; class Clostridia; order Lachnospirales; family Anaerotignaceae; genus Anaerotignum_A. The sequence goes on from CALASU010000324.1 coordinate 2,517, forward strand.
CCGCATTCGTCACAACGGTTGTAATATCTTTCAAAACAATGCCCGCACAGCGGCGTATCATCATCACCTTCGCTGTCATCTTCAAAGATACGAGAACCACACTGTATGCAGATAGTAGTTTCTTCCTCAAAACAATCCCTACAATACGCTTCGCCTTCAAAATAAACAGCTTCACCTATAGACATCTCACAGTCACAGTTACAACAATGCATCAGTATCTCATTTGCATTTTTTCTTTCTTCCATGATTTTCCCTCCAAATCAAAAATAACCCAGTATCCCCACTGATAGGGATACTGAGTTATAATTACTTTTTAACTTACTTCCGACAGTTCTGCAGCAAATTCAGTTACGTTCACACTTTCCATAAACTGTTGACCAAACACCTTTGCCAATGCTGCTTCTTCAGTACTAAGCATATCTGTAGCTTCAAAGTTGAATAAGGCATAGGGTTTTCCTGTTTTACTTGTAGCTTTTTCTAAAGTAATCTTCGTTACCACAGAGCTGATTGGTGTCAATCTGCCTACCAGACGTACCATATATTTAAGGAAGCGAGATTTGCTTGTAACAGGAACACGAATCAGCAAAGGAAAGATATTGTCCGGTCTAAGCAGAAACAGCAGCACAAATTCCTTACAAGCCTTTGCCCCAGTTTCTCCATCCTTAGAACCGAAATCATTATAAGGACAGCGGGCACATACCTTTCCGTCATGGGACATAATACTGTCTTTGCTCATACAGGTAGGCGGTGTCCCTTCTACAGGATCTGGTGTGTCCCAATATGCTCTCGGAGTGGTATAATCCAGAATGATACCAGACAATTCCTTTTCAGCATCTTCCCCCGACAAGCTGGGAACAGAAAACACCGTTGCACCACCGGAAGGTGATTTCACCATATCGAATAAATCCAAAGACAGCGGCTGATGCTTCAGATTTTCTTTGATGATTTCCAACGCATTATTTGTCAAAGCGATATAAGCTGACTCAACAGGCTGTACTACTGTTCCAACAGTCATTTGTACCGGCTCCTGCAGTTCCTGCATTTTCTTATTCATATTCTTTTTGAGTTTTGTGTTATCCATCGTTTTAACCCCCTTTATTTAGATACTTTGACAGAAAAGCGACGATAAGATATTTTATTTGCGTATTTCTGATAGAGAGCAGGATGTTCTGCTTTCAGGGTTTTCGTATCCAGCCGTTCCTGAGATACGCTTTTCCAAGTAATCGTTCTGTTATTGATCGTGCCGATTTCATTTTCTCCAAGCATCTGTTTTAATAAATTTTCAGCTTTCTGCTTTTGTTCTGTAATCCGTTCCAGTTCTTCACAGGCAGTATCATATTCAAGAATCAGATCTGCAGCAGTATCGGGCAATGCAATCTGGGACTTCGGGACAGGATGAGCAAACCGCTGTGCCAGAAACTGACTGGACGCAGAGGACCCATCCAGCACAGGCGGGATGCATTCCTGAACATGCCTCCAGAAATTTGATTCAATTTTGATGAGCATAGAAATCAGTTCTTCATCCCGCTCGATAAACTTCCAGCGGAATGTATTACCGCCGATCAATACAGCGATATAGAAGCCTTTATATCCCGTGACTGCCATATAGTGCTGAATCTGCAGCTGGTACTCATCAGGAATCGTATTTTCCCATTCATTTGCTTTATAAGCAGAAGCTGTCTTTGCTTCAAATCCACAGATGCCATAATCAGGATGTTCACAGATACCATCCAGATTCGCCAACATAAACGGATGCTCCGCACTCTGCAAAATCTGATCCACAGCTTTCACTTCAATACCTGTACGCTTAGTGAATTCAGCCTTAACTAAATCTTCCAGCTGTGTTCCCCAATAGGCTGCTTCTCCAGCTTCTTGATAGGGGAGCTGGTCTGTTTTCTCCATCCACAGTTCGACTGGAGATTTATAACGGCTGATCCCACAGACTGCTGCTGCATCTGAACCACCGATACCCTGTTTACGGTATTCCAGCCAATCCGCATAAGGCAGATTTTCGGTTGATGTTAAAATAATTGCTGACATTGTATGACCTCGCTTTCTTTTCAAATAAAAATAGGGAACGTACAGCAATCTGCTGTATGTTCCCTTGGTATTTTGTTACGCTGCTGCCAGTACCATCTTATAGGCTTTATCAATCATCGGATTGCCTTCAACAGTACGCAGGAACAGGTTTTCATTGTAATTCTTTGTTTTGCGGATCGGATCTGCATGTGTCGCAAAGTCACTGACTGCATTGATAAAGCGATATCCGTTCTTGCCAATGTGTTCCAGATCAGGGGCATCCCAGTATCTGCATTTCAGATCTTCCAATAAACGCAGGTTGTTCTTTCTCTGCGCTTCTGAAATGTCTGCTGTATCTATAATAGGAAAGAACTCCTGCATAAACTCCAGAACCTTTTTATCACTCAGCTTAATCTGTGACAGCGTATCAATTTCCTTACCCAGTTTTCCCATATACAGCTCCGCAAGCTGCAAGGTTTCTCTTGCTTCATGGACACGATTCATCACATTTTCCGTATGTTTCGTTGTCCAGATACGCTTTGCGTTGCTCAGAGCCAAATTCAGCGTATTCTGGCACACTACTCTGATCGGTGTCATCGCAACCTTAATACCAGAACTGCCATCATGCGAATTCATGACTACCATATATGGAGAAATTTCATCTCCACCAATGATATAGCGATGCGGCATTTTCGCAAGCATCCATACCTTTTTTCCGCCCTGTAATACCCCGGCAGTTTCATAAGTCACGCCTTCGCCCAGCAGATCATCTGTAAACTGAAATGCTTCTTCATTCTGCACAACTTTGTATCTATCAGAAACGATACCAAGAACTGCATCATCTGTATTGCGGATATTCGCCTTGTAGCCAAAAACCTTATCCCCATCTTCTGTATAAACATTTTTCTGTACTACCTGCCAGTTCAGTCCTGCATAGATCAGTGCATCCTTAGAAGCGGGGGCTTCTGCTACCATTGTTCCCAAACCATGCCAAGGTGTTTCTCTTACATAAAACATAGATTCCACATTCGCTGCCATAAATAATTCCTCCTTTGAATCCTATAGTAATAGTTATTTACTTCTCTCCGATCTGCGGCATCTGGGAATGATACTCTCCTGTAATATCCAAGATAAATCTTGCTCCGATCCGTACCCCACAGATAAAAGCATCTTCTTCTGCAATACTCGCTGCAGTGATCGACTTTTTGCAGAATTCATCCAACAAAGCTTTTTCTTTTTGTGGAAGCAGTTTCATCAGATGATCGTAAACATCCGTTGCTTCCTTTGAAATCTTTGCATACTGACTGTCGCTGCGAACAGCTCGTTCATTAGGCTGTACGTTGCCATACCATAATTCACTTAACAGATACATTCTTTCACTCCTTTTTTCAGACAAATAAAGAAAGGACTTCCCTTTACAGGAAGCCCTCTCTGTTTTGATACTTATTAGAAGTACTTATCTCACTTCTGTTCGTTATTCTGTTCATCTTTTTTCTGTGCATTTGTCAGCAGTACTGAAACTACCAGTAAAACAGTTTCTAAAATCATCTTTTTGGACATTATGAACACCTCATTTCTTTTTATTCTACATAGAGAATATATCGTTGAAATGATATATGATGCGGTACTGGCAAGATAAGTGATTGTATATCTCCACCCTCATTAAGATAAGCTTATAGAATGGCTCTATTTCTTGTATTCCGATGTTACATCGTATCAAAATACAGTTCCCTCTCCCTGTTATAGATCACTTGCAGATACAAGCTGGACTATTAACACTTTGAAACGCCCTTTCACCTTACGGTGAGAGGGCGTTTTTTATCCTTCGGATTATCTTCTGCTTTTTTTATTATTGATTTTTCATCTTTTACATTTCATCGCCGAACTCTACTGTTTCAAAAATGGATACAAATTCGTCTATAGGCAACTGAAAATCTCCTGCATACCGTATACACGATCTGCATACGATTTCATTATCAACTCCACCGCTTTGCACCATAAGGTTTACGATCTGTCGAAACAGATCAGCATCCAGCGGCTGGCGACGAAGTGCTTCCACCAAGAGTGCATTAGCATACTCATATTTCTCTATAGATAAGTTATTCGTAATTTTTGCATAAAGCACTCTATCCGTCAGTTCAGAAAGATTTTCTTTTTCAAACATAACAGAACCTTCTAATCTTAGCCCGAAGCCACAGCGATCTTCAATAATCCCCATAACAACCTCAAGAATATCTAAACAAGCCATAAATACAGCATTGCGGAACTCTCTTTTTGTCTGCTGATTTTCAAACAAATTTTTCTTCATTTTGTTGAGTTCTTTATTATCCATAGATTTTACGATACTGTCCCCTACGCCATGAAGGACACTGCTGCCAATATTCATCGCCTCTGCCGCAATAGAGGCTTTTACTGTCGCACCGATTGTACCACTGAGTGTTGTACCAAAGCCTGCCCCGCTCCATGTCCCTCTTGATGCTTTTGCATAATACGTCTGCGCATTCAGTTCTCTTGCTCGATCATCAATCCGTTCCAGCTCCTGTTCAAATAAAGGCACACGAGGCAACAAACTCAGGTCCCTACAAATTTCGATCAGATCTTCTGCACAATATTCATCAATATCAAAACGCATCAACAACTGGATCGACCATTGCAACATCTGAGCAACAGAATCTGTATATAACTGATGCACACCATTGACCATTTGATCGAATGATCCGAAAGATTTCGCATACATTCCTTCAAAAGCAGATGCCAGAAGTTTTCCCTTATATTGCATACCATAATAGATCTGTAGCCATTGCATGGTATTGCTGGATGCTGTCAATGCATAGTTATCTAAAAACTGATATGTTATTTTTTCCTGCTGTGCGGAACTTACAAGAATACCTCCAACACCATATTTTTCCAAAAAGGATTTCGCTTGTGCATATCCTTTATTTGCCGATCTTATGAAATATTCATTTGCCTTTTCATAATTGCGTACCGTTGTTCCACTCCAATATCGTTTCCCCAGATAATATAATGCTTCCGGATTTTCAAAGGATGCTGCTTTTTCATAGGTTTTGAACGCTTTTTCTTTATCTGTTTCAAAACCATGCGTCCCCTTTTCCAATGCTACTGCAAGACAGTAATAGCTTTTCCCCATGATTTCATTTGCTGTCTCATGATCTGCATCCTTCCCTGCGGCATATTTTTCAGCATATCTAAGTTCTTTCTCATAGTTCCGTTCAGAGACATCCTGAATCGATGTATAGAAATTGTACAGATTCAAATATTCAGCCGCAGATATTTTGAAACCATCCAATTCCAGTTCAGCCAACAATTTTTCAGCCTGCACGCTATCAGATTCCTGTACCGCACAGCGAAAAAGCATATATTTCCTTCTTTTATCTTCTTTTTCCAAAATAATAGACGCAAATATCTGTTTTGCAGTATCTATATCACCCTGCTTATAATATACTAATCCCTTCAGATACGCCGCTTCCTCTTTTTCATGATCGAAACCTTCCTGCACACGATCTAATGCTTGCATCATTTCTTCATATTTGTCACTGGATACATCATAATCAGAAAACCCGAAGTATTCTGTAATAGACTCCAGATGTCCTGCTTTTGCAGCCCGTTCCAGCCAATAATAATATTTATCTCCTTTGCCAAGATGCAATGCAGTTAATTTCATCATAGCTTCTATATTACCTGTTGCTTCTGCAATTTTTGTAAGGAACGCTTCATAATCTAACTCACCGATCTTTCCTGCTTTTCGGTTTTCCACGATCATCTGAAATGCCCTCTGCGGATCGGTATCAATAACAGCAGAAATTTGATCTCCCGTTTTCTCATATGTCCTTAGTTTCTTATTTTTTGATATTACCTCAAAGGGTTTCGAGATCATTTCTCCTATAAACTGAAAAATTCCCAGAATGATGATTATCATAATGAGCTTCATCCACCAAGGTACAGCTATGAAAATACCAACCATCCACATCAATATATCTTTAAGTTCCATCCCCGCTCCTCCTTGCTAATCACAGCTAAATTACAAATTTAGTGATCTTTTTTTCTTTTGTTTGTAATGTTTTCAATACACTCAGGGATGTTTCCAAGAATTCCCAAAATAATAAACGTTATCAGCCAATGATTTCTAATGAAATGCCAAACAGAATCCAACATACTTCTTTCTATGGTTGTACTTTTTAATTCTATACCAGCTTCAGCAAGTTCCTGTCGAAGCTGTTCTCTGGAGTCCTCCATAGCATTTTCCAATTCGGAAATATCAGAACTGCCATAGATTCTCAATGCTTCTTTCCATGCTGCTTTCTGCTCATCAAATCGTGCGATTGCCAGTTCTACAGCTGCATTTTCAGAGACATTTCCCGAAATTCCATTTTCATCATAGTACGCTTGACAACTGAAAATGATGTCCGCTTCCATCTGTTCAAAGAATTCGTCGATCATACGATATTCTTTTCCAAATATTTCTTTTGCCATCTGACACCCGGTTAAAGTTAACATCAACGAAGGTACAATAACAAAAACCAATGCTATCTGTTTAAAAAAATTCCATTTCTTACTATTCTTTGAAATATTCATAGCATTTATCTCCTTTTTCAATAAGTGAACCGAAATTCTTCTATTTCCATACTGCAATCCTCTATTTCATCCTAATTTTTATGTCTCTACAACACCTCCCTAATAAATTTACTGTATCACAAATACCTCTTATAGTCAATATAAATACCCCTATTAGATGTTTCATGGAATGAGGTGCCAATGGTTAGAATACCTTTAAGGGGGTGAATATATGGACTATAAGAGGTTAGGAGAACGTATCCGCCAAGAGCGTCTGCGTTTAAATTTGACACAAGCCCAACTTGCAGAAGCCATTGATATTTCTGATACTTATATGGGTGCTATCGAACGTGGTGAACGAAGCCTTACATTAGATACTCTTGTACGTTTGGCAAATAGACTTGGAGTAACTGTTGATTATCTGCTCTCTGATTCCGTAACAGATACTGACTCTAATATAACAGAACAATTCAAACAAATTATAGATGGGCAACCTTTAGAACGTAAACAGATGGCAATCGGTGTATTACGCACTATGTTTTCTTATCTTGAGAAAGATGAAATATAATAAAATCATTTTATTTTTCTCAAATTTCTAATAAAATCAACATCATTGATTAAACGCTCTATAGCTATATTTACAAGAAATTCAATTGACACAGAATATTCAACAGAAAGTGTATGCAACTGGTCATACAACATAGAGTTTGTAATCTGGACCGAAAACTCCTCTGCCACACTTTCACTATTACGGTTAACATACTTCTTTTCCATAATTTTTTTCTCCTTCATGCATTAAATATTAAAATCCCCATGCCTTATGGCACAGGGATTTGTTCCTTTCTGTCATAATTAAAATATATATTTTTAAAGTTCTCTTCTACGATATATGAAAAAAGGAACACCCTACTTTCGCAGGACATTCCTCTTAATCTTATCATTTTCAATTTTTAAATTAGCCAC
>CALASU010000325.1 GCA_937888765.1 uncultured Clostridia bacterium
GATTCCCATTTTTATTGCTTTGCTGCAGCAGGCAAGGGCAGAAGCTTCTAAACTGCATCTGATCGGGTTTACTGTGTTTGGCATTTCCCTATTGTTATTGTATGGAGCAAGTACCATTTATCATACCGTAAGGGTTGCACCCGAAAAGATTGCATTTTTGCGTCGCATTGACCATATGATGATTTTTGTGCTGATTGCGGGGACATATACGCCTGTGTGCCTTGTGCCGCTGCATGGCAAATGGGGCTGGTCATTATTGATTGCGATTTGGGCGATTGCCGTTGCGGGGATTTTTCTGAAAATATTCTGGATGGATGCCCCTCGCTGGCTGTCTACACTGATTTATGTGGTTATGGGCTGGCTTGCAGTGATTGCGTTTGTGCCGTTGGTACGGGCGGTTTCCTGGGGCGGTTTGGGGATGCTGCTTGCGGGTGGTATTGCCTATACCATTGGTGCACTGATCTATGGACTGAAAAAACCGAATCTGGCTTGCTTAAAAAGCTTCGGCTTCCATGAAATCTTCCATGTGTTCGTAATGGTCGGCAGCGGTATCCATATTGCATTTATGTTCGTATATGTGTTGTGATTTTTTCGAGGGACGCTGTCCCTCGAAGAATTTTATTGACAATAGAATAGGAAATGATAAAATAGAAGTGGGCATCTGAGGAAGTAAGATGCCTCCTTTTTTATTTATTAAATTGTGAGGTGAAAGCATGAAAGAGCTATTGAAGTATATACAGCCGTATCGTACACTGGCGATACTTGCACCGCTCTGTATGCTTCTGGAGGTAGCCAGCGAACTGGCAATGCCGAAGCTGATGACGTATTTAATCAATCAGGGCGTAGGTACAGGCGATACGGGTCTGATCTGGCAGCTGGGGATTCTGATGCTTGGGATTACGGTTATCGGGATTATCGGCGGTATCGGCTGCCTGATCTGTGCAAGTATCGTCAGCCAGCGTGCGGGGACGGATCTGAGAAGGGCAGCGTTTGCGAAAATACAGACCTTTTCTTTCCATAATATAGATACCTTTTCCACACCGTCTTTGATTACAAGACTGACGAATGATATTACACAGATTCAGCTTGTTATCATGATGTGTCTGCGTATGCTGGTGCGTTCGCCTTTGCTCTGCATCGGTAGTATTATCATGGCGTTCAGTATCCATACAAAGACAGCATTGCTGTTTCTGTTCGTGGTATGCCTGCTGGCGGTTTGTGTATTTCTGATTCTGAAAGCCGCATTGCCGAAATTTAAGATCATGCAGGATAAGCTCGACCAGGTAAATACCGTTATGCGGGAATGCTTAGCGGGGATTCGTGTTGTAAAAGCATTCGTGCGGGATGAATACGAAGTGGAGAAATTTACAGAGGTAAATGAGGAGTATAAAAATACAACAGTCGGCGCATTTAAAATTATGATGCTGATGATGCCTGTTATGATGATTCTTGTCAATACTTCTATCGTAGCGATTCTTTGGTTCGGCGGATTTCAGGTACAGGCGGGGGAAATCGGTATGGAGGATATCATGGCTTCTATTACCTATTTGATGCAGATGATGATGGCACTGATGATGGTCGCAATGACATTTATGTTCCTGTCCCGTGCGAAGATTTCCTTAGACCGTGTAACAGAAATTCTGCATACAGAAGCAGATATCAAAGATCCTGAAAACCCTGAATTGCCCGAACAGGCAAGGGGACGTGTGGAATACAAGAATGTATCCTACCGCTATGAAAAAGGCAGCGGCGATCCTGTACTTGAGAATGTTTCCTTTACGGCAGAG
>CALASU010000326.1 GCA_937888765.1 uncultured Clostridia bacterium
CTTTGTTTCATTGATAATCGCCGCCTGTTCGGGCTCTACCACATAATATTCAGAATGCATTTCATGCTCCAGAATATTTTCCGCTTTTACAGGACGGAACGTACCCAGACCAACGTGCAGGGTAACATGTGCCACTTTTACACCCATTTCTTCAATTTCCTTCAGAAGCTCAGGCGTAAAGTGCAGACCTGCTGTGGGTGCAGCCGCAGAACCGTCATGCTTTGCATATACTGTCTGATAGCGTGTTTTGTCTTCCAGTTTGTGTGTAATGTAGGGAGGCAGGGGCATTTCGCCCAATTCATCCAGAATCGCCTCAAATACGCCGTCGTATTCAAATTTGATGATACGGTTACCGCCTTCGATCACTTCCAGTACCTCCGCTACCAGCTTGCCGCCGCCGAAAGAGATTCTGTCGCCGGGGCGTGCTTTTTTACCGGGACGAACCAGTACTTCCCATGTATCCAGATCCTTACGCACCAGAAGCAGTACTTCAATCATAGCACCTGTGCCGACACGTTCGCCATATAATCTGGCAGGCAGTACTCTTGTATTATTGATTACGATGCAGTCTCCTGCTCTCAGATATTCCTTTACATCCCGAAAATGACGATGCTCACGCTCACCGCTGTCCTGATGCACCACCAGCAGACGGGAAGATGCCCTGTCCTGCAGAGGTTCCTGTGCGATCAGCTCTTCGGGCAGATCAAAATAAAAATCACTTGTTTTCATACTCTTTTGTCCTCATCTTCTTAACATATAATCTTCTGCATATTTCACGCCGAAAATTTTCAGCATTTCCGCACGATACAGATACATGGAATTATCGGGCAGATATTCAAAGCCCTCAATATCATAATCATGCAGAACATAGTGTTCTTCCATATCCTGAGAAAGTACCGTTACCTCAGGATCTGTTGCCACACGATTGATAAATGTCACTTCCGCATCGGGGTCAGAAATGACACGGATAATACCTTCAATTTCATGATCTTTCAGTCTTTTTACATACATAGTGTGTTCCTCCCCTTAGTTTTCCATCAGATATTTGATCACATATTCATCGCCGAACCATTCATACATCATTTTTCTGTAGATGTAATCAGAGCCTGCACCTGCACGGTTTTTCCCTCTGATGTGGTAATCATGCAGCTGATAGGTTTCTGTATCTTCCTGAAATTTTGCAGTTACCTCAGGTACATTGGAAATCGCAACGGCATCATCAAAGCTTTTGTCATATGTACGGATTTTCAGAATGGTCAGTTCCCCGTCATCGGAAATCACATTCATAACCTTTCTGATCTGTTCTTCTGTCAGTTTTTCAAAAAACATGCTGATTCCTCCTTACTGCTCTTTGTTTATTTCTTTTGCAATCGCTTCCCAGAGTGCTTCTTTTTTACAGCCAAGCAGAGCCTCTCTGATTGTTTCTTCAGCAGGTTCTATTTTTCTATGCATACCACCGCAGCGTAAGCCTTCATCCAGAAACATCCAGAATTCTTCGCCGTTCGGTTCTCCCACCAATCCTCTGTCGGAAAACACAACGGTATTTCCGTTTCCGTCAGAAAAGCCCTTTCGGGAAAGCAAAAATGTTCTTAAATCTTTCATGTTATCCCTCAATCGTAATGCCTGTATAATAATGCTTCAGAATTTCATCATAGGAATAGCCCATCTGCGCCATTGCCTGTGCCCCATTCTGGCTCAGACCGACACCATGTCCGTTGCCTTTTCCTTCAAATACAAACTTTCCGTTTTTCACAGTAGAGATCGACACTGTTTTTTCTGTATAGCCGCCTGTAAAAATACTGTTTTCCTGTTTAGATTCTTCCTGTTCAACAGCAACAGAAAAACTTTCGCCGTTCAGATGCTCCAGTGTGCCTTCTGTTTTTGCAGTAATCCCCTTTTCCATAGCCGCCGCAAGCAGTGTATTCTTTTTCACAGGCTCTGCGGAAACTGCATTTCCTGCACCGATTTCCCCGCCTTTGCCGTTAATCGTAAAGAGCTTACTGGGCAGACTGCCGCCCGCAGGAGAAAAGAAAGAGCGAATGGCTTCTTTTGTTAATGTTTTTGTGCCGCCTGTGCCAACAATCTGTAATTCCTGCACACGTCCGCCGCTGGAGAGCTTTGTGATTACAATATCCGTAGCTGTGCCGATATTTGCACCCTTTGCCTGTGCCGCCGCTGTCAGCTGATCCAATGTAATCGTTCTTGTCCATGTGCTGTCGCCATATTCGCCAAGTTCGGGTACTGCACGCAGATATGGAATCGGTGCATTCCATACATTTTCCGTATTTTCTGTATAGCCGCCCATAGAAGCACAGAATACCGCTTCAATCGGCGCACCGTTATAGCAGGCAATTTCTCCTGCGGTTGCATCAATGGCTTCTGCCGTTCTTGCAGCTTCGTTACTCAGCCCCTTATATACCTGACAGGAAATGGTATCACAAAGCTGATACCCTGTCCCCTGATGTGCCCCCAGCTTCGTCATGGCGTAGGTTCTTGCCGCAACCGCCTGTGCTTTCAGAGCTTCTACCTCGTAGGACTGCGGCATCTCAGAAGGCACTACACCATACAGATATTCTTCCAGATCTACCACATTGACTGCCGTCAGCAGATAATCATTCACAGAAAAAGTCATCATTCCCCGATAGGGTTTGCCGTTAACAGATGTACGTGCATTTTCCTCCATAAATACCGCTTCTTCCGGCAGAATCACAGAAACATCTCCTGTCAGCCGAATCCCCTCAAACCCTGTGATTCGCTGTGCAGAAAGCATTGCTTCCTCTTCTACTTCGGGAAGAGAAGACCCTTTGATATATACTGTCCAGTCCTCTCCGCTCAGATAGCCCGCTGTTGCATCCAGACCCATATGCTTCAGATCCTCAGCCAGTTCCAGAGCATCCTCGCACCCCATTTCATCTACAAGAATAATCATCTGACCGCCTTCTGCTTTCACACTGTAAAGACTGCCCGACGTAATACTACCGCCTTCTTCAAATTCGCCGTCTGCCTCTTCCCCGATCAGAAGTGTTCCCGCTCCGACAGAAGCGGAAGATACATTTTTGCAGACGGATTCCAGACCAACCCGCACCACATCCGGCACCTGATATGCCATTGCCTGCAGCGGCATTCCTGCAAGTATAAGCCCTAATGCCGTTAAAATTGCAAAATTTCGTTTCACTGTATTTCCTCCTGTTCTTCAGGATTTTTCTTCAGAATAAAAGTTCTTCAAAAATGATTTTCAGAACTCTTATCTTAATAGTATACCATAGATTAACAGGGATAGACAACGGCTTTTCCTGCAAACAAAAGAAAAAGGGATACTTTCGTATCCCTTTTGGATTTTTGTCTTTTCAATTATCTCAGTACACGTCTTGCTGTTACATATGTATTCGCACTGTAGCTGCTGCTCAGGCTTGTTACTGTTACGCCCATTGCTTTGCCGTCTGTAGAGTGGATATATGTACCATCGCCGCAGTAGATACCTACATGGCTGATTCCGCTGTTGCCGCCGCTATTGAAGAATACCAGGTCGCCTGCCTGCAGATCGGATTTTGCAACTGCTACACCGTTGTTTGCCATATCTCTGGAACTTCTGTTCAGAGAAATACCGTAGTTTTTCATTACGGAATATACAAAACCGGAACAGTCAACGCCGCTTCTCAGGTTTGTACCACCCCAAACATAAGGTGTGCCGATGAACTGTTTTGCGTAAGAGATTACTTCTGCACCTTTGCCTGTACCTGCAGATCTTGTTGTACGAGTGCCTTTTCTTACAGAAAGGTAATCAGCACTTACATAGCCTTTCTGGCCATCTGCTGTGATAACTCTGATCCATTCCTGACCTACTCTGTCTACATCTACTTCTGTACCGTAAGGCAGAACTTTCAGCACTACAGAATTCATAGAAGCCTGTCTGCGCAGTTTCAGACCTGTTTCTGCAGTAACCACACCATACATGGGTTCTGCTTTTTCTTCTTCCTTAGGTGCATTTGCAACCTTAGGTACTGCGGACAGGAATTCGCCGGAAACGTAATCCTTGCTTACATATGCGGGTTCGCCCTGATAGGAGATCTGATACCAGCCATCATTCTGACCTGTTACTGTGATCACATCGCCTTTTGCGAATTTACCAACCACTGCAGAAGATGTTGTTGCCTGCTTGCGCAGGTTTACATCAGAGCTTGTCAGTGTGCCTGTTGCTTTTGTGATGTTGAAATAATCAGCGGATACATATGCTTCTTCGCCGTTGTAAGAAATTTTTACCCAGTAATCATTTTTATCCAGAACAGTGAATTCTGTACCTTTGTTGATTTTACCCAGAACTTCTGCTTCTACATGTGCCGCAGAACGTACATTTACATTTGTACCGGAAGCCTGTCCTGCATCAGCTGCCAGAACACCTACTGTGCCCAGTGCTGTAAAGATTGCTGTCAGACATACCTGTTTTATTACTTTAGAAAAGACCATCTTCGGTTCCTCCATACTGTTTCTTTTTAATTTGTTACAAATCTGTTACAATTAGTATACGAAACAGTAACACTTTTGTCAACTTGTTTTTCCAAAAATACGCATAAATTTTTTCGGCAGTGCATAAAAAGAAGTCCAAAATTGCGCCTTTTTTCGCAGATAAACAGCAGAATATATACACAGACACTAAAATTTCATACTTTTTTCATATTTTTACCATTTTATTTTTTCTGCACAAGTTCCTCTTTGAATCTGCCGTTTTCATAAAATAATTCACCGTCTGCATAAATTTTACCGCCGTCTGTCATATCGTTGATCATATCCCAATGGATTGCAGATTCGTTTTTACCGCCCGCTTCTTTGAAGGCTTCGCCAATCGCCATATGAATAGAGCCGCCGATCTTTTCATCAAACAGAATATTTTTTGTGTGGCGTTTGATGCCATAGTTTGTGCCGATTGCAACCTCACCAAAGAAACGAGAACCTTCATCCGTATCAATATAGGAAAGCAGTGTGGAAAGCTTTTCTTCATTTTTACAGCTGACTTCTTCAATCCGTCCATTTTTCACAACCAAACGCACTTCTTCAAATTCGTTGCCGTTCATAATGGAAGGGTAGGAAAATGTAATGTGACCGTTTACGCCGTCTTCCACAGGAGAAGTAAAGATTTCACCGTCTGGAAAATTTTCATGCCCACAACAGTTGAT
>CALASU010000327.1 GCA_937888765.1 uncultured Clostridia bacterium
CCTCGCAGGGAGCTCGAGGGACAGCGTCCCTCGAAAGTTATAGGGATTTATACATCCCTGCGGCATCTTCTTTTTTGCTGGAATCCTGAATATTCAGAACTTCTACTCTTGTGGTGTTGTTCCCGAACTGGATCTCGATGATGTCGCCGATCTTTACCTCTGCACCTGCTTTGACTACCTTGCCGTTTAAGGATACACGTCCTGCATCGCAGGCTTCATTGGCGATGGTTCTGCGTTTGATGATACGGGATACTTTCAGAAATTTATCAATTCGCATACAGCAGACCTCCTTTTTTGTTTTTTTGGTCAGAATGACAGAAAAGCCCTTTCTTTTCAAAAGAAAGGGCTGTATTCCAAGAGGAATTATTTGTTGATTGCGTCTTTCAGAGCTTTACCAGCTTTGAATCTGGGTGCTTTGGAAGCGGGGATAGGCATTGCTTCGCCTGTCTGAGGGTTTCTGCCTTCACGAGCTGCTCTTTCAGCTACGTCGAATGTACCGAAGCCAACCAGCTGTACTTTGTCGCCCAGTGCCAGTGTTTCTGTTACTACTTCTTCAAATGCTTTCAGAGCTTTTTCAGCGTCTTTTTTGCTCATTTCTGCTTTTTCAGCGATTGCTGCTACCAGATCAGATTTGTTCATGTGTGTTTGCCTCCTAAAAGTTAAATATTTTTTGCCGAACGAAGAACCTTTTTGCCCTCGTCCCAGAGTAAATCCATCTCCTCCAGAGTCATCTCTGTAAGGTGCTTTCCCTGCAAATGGGCGGATTTCTCAACATACTCAAATCTATTTATAAACTTTTTAGTAGCATTTGTCAAGGCAAACTCGGGATTTATTTTCAAAAACCGTGCGATATTTACCAGAGCAAATAAAATGTCCCCAAATTCTTCCTCTTCATGCCCGTCCTGTGCCAGAATGGATTCCTCTAATTCTTTCACTTCTTCATAAACCTTGGGCAGGGCACCACTGATATCGTGCCAGTCAAAACCGACATCTGCCGCTTTTTTCTGTACCTTTGCCGCACGCATGAGCGCAGGCAGGGAAGATGGGATCTTTCTCATAACCTCTGTCTGGGTTTTTGTGTCCTTTTCTTTTTGTTTCAGTTTCTCCCAGTTTACCAGAACCTCCTCGGGCGTATCGGCTGTCACATCGCCGTTGCCGAATACATGAGGGTGACGGTAGATCATTTTTTCACAGATCCCGCGAATAACATCTTCCAGCGTGAAAGCGGCGGCATCGCCTTTTTCTTCCTCAATGCGGGCGTGGAATACCACCTGCATCAGTACGTCGCCCAGTTCCTCGCAAAGATTTTCATAGTCAGATTTTTCAATGGCATCAATGGCTTCACAGGCTTCCTCAAGCATATCCTGTTTCAGGGTTTCATGTGTCTGCACCTTATCCCAGGGACAGCCGTTTTCAGAACGAAGTGTCTTAATTACCTCTACCAGATCGTCAAGTGTATATTTTTTTTCCATGAGCGTACCTCCTTATTTTTGCGGGACAATTTCTGTCCCGATTCTTGTTCGATTCCTATAAACTTTTTCAGACTTTTGGTCGGAAAAAATGGCGTTTTTCCGTCTTTTACCGACGGTTCTTTTATGTTATCATGGTTGTATCAGTCGGATTGTCCGAAGATGCCTTGTGTAAGGCGGGACAATCCTATTTTATCCTAAAAAGCACCGAAAGGAAACCCTTTTGGCAAAAGACAACACAGACTAGAGTAAGAGAAAGGAAGGATTTTCCATGTTCCGTATTGTAAATAAAAAAGAACTGAACAGCATGGTTACACTTCTGGAAATTGAAGCACCCTTTGTGGCAAAGAAAGCACAGGCAGGGCAGTTTATCATTTTCCGTGTGGATGAACTGAGCGAACGCGTACCTCTGACAATCGCAGATTATGACAGAGAAAAAGGTACCGTAACAATCATTTTCCAGAAGGTTGGTCTTTCTACAAAAATGCTGGCAGCAAAAGAAATCGGCGATACTATTCTGGATTTCGTTGGTCCTCTGGGCGTTGCGACAGAATACGACGGCATGAAAAAGGTTGCAGTTGTAGGCGGCGGCGTTGGCTGTGCGATTGCATACCCTCAGGCTAAGGCTCTGCATGAGCTGGGTGCGGAAGTGGATGTTATTGTTGGCTTCCGTAATGAAGATATCGTGATTCTGGAAGAAGAAATGAAAGCGGTATCCACAAACTTCCATCTGATGACAGATGATGGCTCCAAGGGCGAAAAAGGCTTTGTAACAGATAAGCTGAAAGCCCTGATCGAAGCAGGTAACAACTATGATGCAGTTATTGCAATCGGTCCTATCCCCATGATGAAATTTGTGAGCCTGACAACAAAACCCTTTGGTATCAAAACAATCGTATCCCTGAACCCTATCATGATCGACGGCACAGGTATGTGCGGCGGCTGTCGTGTAACAGTAGGCGGCAAGATCAAATTTGCCTGTGTAGACGGCCCCGACTTTGACGGTCACGAAGTAGACTTTGATGAACTGATGAACCGCAACTCCATCTATAAAGCGAGAGAAGCAGAACTGGCAGAAACACACATCTGCCGTATGGAAAAAATGGCGAATGAACTGATTAAGTAATAGCGATCATCGAAAAGGAGGAACGGAATCATGGCAAATATGAGCTTGGAAAAAATCAAGATGCCCGAACAGGCACCTGATGTAAGAAATAAGAACTTTGAAGAAGTAGCACTGGGCTATACTGCGGAAATGGCAATCGAAGAAGCAACAAGATGCCTGAACTGCAAGCACAAACCCTGTGTAAACGGCTGTCCTGTAAACGTGCGTATCCCCGAATTTATCGAAAAGGTAGCAGCAGGCGATTTTATGGAAGCATATAAAGTAATCACTTCCACGAACGCACTGCCCGCAGTCTGCGGTCGTGTTTGTCCTCAGGAAAGCCAGTGCGAATCCAAATGCGTACGTGGCGTGAAAGGCGAAGCAGTAGCCATCGGCAGACTGGAACGCTTTGTTGCAGACTGGTACATGGCAAACTGCGATGAAATGCCCGTAAAACCCGAAGCAAACGGCAAAAAGGTTGCAGTGGTAGGCTCCGGTCCTTCCTCTCTGGCTTGTGCAGGCGATCTGGCAAAACAGGGCTATGAAGTGACAATGTTTGAAGCATTCCACAAAGCAGGCGGCGTACTGGTTTACGGTATCCCCGAATTCCGTCTGCCCAAAGCAATCGTACAGAAAGAAATTGATAAGCTGTCTGCTCTGGGCGTAAATATCATGACAAACATGGTTATCGGCAAGGTTCTGTCTATTGATGAAATCATCGAAGACATGGGCTTTGATGCGGTATTCGTTGGTACAGGTGCAGGTCTGCCATCTTTCATGGGTATCCCCGGCGAAGCACTGGTAGGCGTATATTCTGCAAATGAATATCTGACAAGAATCAACCTGATGAAAGCATATCTGCCCGAATATGATACACCCATCCGCAACAGCAAAGCAGTTGCAGTGGTAGGCGGCGGTAACGTAGCAATGGACGCGGCAAGATGTGCAAAACGTATGGGGGCAGAACACGTTTACATTGTATACCGTCGTTCCGAAGCAGAAATGCCTGCTCGTCTGGAAGAAGTGCACCATGCGAAAGAAGAAGGTATCGAATTCCACCTGCTGAGAAACCCTGTGAAAATTGTGGATGACGGCAATGGTCAGGTTTGTGGTATCGAATGTCTGAAAATGGAACTGGGCGAACCCGATGCCAGCGGCAGAAGAAGCCCCGTACCCGTAGAAGGCTCCAACTATGTGATCGACGTGGATACTGTGGTTATGTCTATCGGTACATCTCCCAATCCTCTGATCAGAAGCACGACAAAGGGTCTGGAAACAAACAGAAAAGGCTGTCTGGTAGTAAATGAAGAAACAAACCAGACAACAAGAGAAGGCGTATATGCCGGCGGCGATGCTGTAACAGGTGCGGCAACAGTTATCCTTGCAATGGGTGCAGGTAAAAAAGCAGCAGCAGCGATTGACGAATATCTGAAAAATAAATAATAGAAATACATAAGGAACACCTCTGTCAGCTTGTTGACGGGGGTGCTTTTTGCTTTACGCAGGAAGAATTTTATAGTATACTGTTTGGGCTGCCCTTCTTAGACAGGCAGAGGAAGGGGGGGTGTACATAAATGTGGCACGAAGCTCTGTCCTTTGGATCTTCTGTTATGGCGAGTGTAGCAGCATACTACATTTGTAAATGGTTAGACAGAAGTAAGTAATCGGTAGTTAGCCTGAGGCTTAAGCCACCTCCCGAAAAACGGAATAGAAAACCCCCTATGAACTGGTACTTCATAGGGGGTTTTCGTGTACATAATGTGGCAAGCGCTCTGTCTTTCGCTTGTTATCAGTATAGCATATGCGAAAGATAGTTGCAAGTATGTCATTTCTGAAAAATGTATTTTACGCAGGAAGAAAAATGTAGTATACTGTGGAAGCTACCGCCCCTAGACAGGTAGAGGAAGGGGGTGTACATATATGGTGAATGAAGTATTCTCATTTATATCTTCTGTTGTGGCAAGTGTAATGGCATATTACATCTGCAAATGGCTGGACAGAAGATAAAAGACAGTAGGTAGTGAGCCTGAGGTATAAGCCACCTTCCCAAAACGGAATAGAAAACCCCCTATGAAATGGCAGTTCATAGGGGGTTTTCGTGTTTGTACATACATGGTAAATGAATTAAAAAATTCTTCTGTATTTATAGTATAGCATATGTGCGGAGCGGTTGCAAGTATACCCGTTTTTAAAAATTTATCAAAATTATCCAAAATCGTGCCGATAGGCTACACCATTCCCAAGTTTTTCAAAGATACATACGATTTCTTCGATTCGTTCAAAGCATTCGGGATCATCCAGCGTATCATCCTCAAGAACGGCTTTGATTTCTGCAAGTGCCTGATAACATCTGGATTCCAGGAGCTCTTTCAGTGTAATTTCTTTTGTTGGGAATGTGTTTTCTTTGAGTATTTTGTATACAATTTCCTGATATAATTCCATATTTTCACACCTCGCAAACAAATTGAAAATAAATTTGTTTTTAAATTGTAAAATAAATCTATTTATAAATTATAATACAAGTTACTCTTTTTGCAAGAGGTGATGTAAAAATGGCTAATTTTATTCCAAAGCCGTATAAAACGGAACAGGTAACGATTCGTTTACCATTAGAATTACTGGCACAGGTAGACGAAGTAGCAAACAAGTATGATCTGAGCCGCAGTGCGTTTATTAACCAGTGTGTTGAGTATGCATTGAATGAGTTGGCAGAACCAGAAGAGGAACGAGCATAAAGGTCTTTGCAGCTGCAAAGGCTTTTTCATTTTTATCACCTAAGCGTATATTTTATATGTTATATGTCATGTTATATGTTAGAAATGATAACATATAAATTGTGAAATCGCAAGCATAGACTGAAATAGGAGGCGATTTCATGGAACAGGAAAGATTGATTATTAAACCGAAAAAAGCCAAAGGAGAGGATGGGCACAAGACATTTTCTATTCGTGTAAAAGAAGAACTTGTGGCAGAAATAGAAGAAATTGCAGCAAAAACAGGACATAGTCGGAACGAACTGATTGGAATGTTTCTGGAATATGCATTAAAATATTATGAAATTGAAGAATGATTTTAAGAGTTGGAAACCTTTCTTCCCTTGGTGAAAGGTTTCCAAACCTTCCAAAGAACCGCTT
>CALASU010000328.1 GCA_937888765.1 uncultured Clostridia bacterium
AACCGATAACCTGCTGATTACAAGTCAGCTGCTCTGCCAATTGAGCCACATCGGCACATTGGTACTCTTTTCAACAAATATTAAATTTTTAAGCCGATGATCGGACTCGAACCGATAACCTGCTGATTACAAGTCAGCTGCTCTGCCAATTGAGCCACATCGGCACATTGGTACTCTTTTCAACAAATATTAAATTTTTAAGCCGATGATCGGACTCGAACCGATAACCTGCTGATTACAAGTCAGCTGCTCTGCCAATTGAGCCACATCGGCGCATCTCAGTGTTGTCTCGCTGAGTACAAGAGAGATAATACCATGTAATTGATTGTTCGTCAACCCCTTTTTTTTAAAAAACTCAAAAAATTTTAAAAAAATTCGAAATTGATCGAAAAATGCCGAAAACATAGCTTTCCATAAACCGAAGCACCACCAGCAGGGATGCCAGATAACAGCCGAAATCAATGGGCTTCTGCATAAAATTATTTTGCCATCTGTTTGCCAGTGCTTCCAGTACAGACTGTATGCACAGAATCAGAAACAACTGCCCCGCCAACGTCAGAAAGGCATCCATTTTCCTCTCCCCTTTTTCCCATTTTTCTTTTTTATCCTATGAAAAAAAACCTTTTCAAATGCCCCTTTTGGGTTCATAATAGAAGAAGCCTTGGGGAAATTTTTATTTTTCTATCTTTAATATTGCACAGCTCACCCCCCGGCATTTCAAAAAGAAAGAGTTGATTTTTATGAAGAAAAAAATAACAAAATGTATTCTGGGTCTGTTCGCCGCCGCAGGTGCTGCTCTGGCAGGGGTAGCAGGCTATCAGAAATTCTGTCTGAAGCAGGCACAGAAGAAAAAAGACGAAACCTATCTGCAGGAAATCTATGCTTCCGAATGGGGCGAAGTGGCGTACCGCTCTGAAGGCACAGGCAGACCTCTTGTACTGGTACACAGCATGATGCTCGGTGCTTCCTCCAGAGAATGGGAAAACGTGATTGACGCAATGGCGCAGAATTATCATGTATATGCGCTTGATCTGCCCGGCTTCGGCAACTCCTTCTCCCCCGAAAAGCCCTGGACAGCCTACCAGTATGCAAGACTTTTACAGGCATTCATTCAAGATGTCATCAAGCGTCCTGTCTGCATCTGCGCCGCAAACGGCGGTGCCGATTTTGCGCTGACTCTATCCCTGCTTTCTCCCGAGGATATCCGCCGCATGGTACTGATTTCCCCCGAGGGCATCGGTATGGGCTTTGCAACGGATGAGGATACCAAATCCCTTCCTCTGCTGCTCTCTCCTGTAGCAGGCACACAGACTTTCCTGACAGGCACAGCAAAAGGTAAGATCAGAGCACAGCTTGAGGATGCCTATTATGCAAAGGAAATGATTTCTGACGAACTGGTACAGCTGTATGCAAATGCGGCACGCTATGGCGCACACGCACAGGCAACCTTTGCAGGCATCCAAACCCGCTTCTACGGCGCAGACACAAAGCCCGCCTTTGAAAAACTGGCTCTGCCGTTTCTGATGATCTGGGGCGAGGAAAACAAGCTGAACCCCATCGAGCATTTCCACACAGCGGAAAAGCTGAAACAGCATGGCGAATTTGTCGTATTTGAAAAAACAGGTGCTCTGCCGCATATGGAAAGCCCGCAGGCATTTTTTGACAATCTGAAAGCATTTTTAAAATAAGGAGAAACACTATGAAATGGAAAACCCCCCCTGAACTCTGTCAGGAGCATATGGAAAATTACTATCACACCATGATGATCCCCGGCTCCACGCTGCAGCATCACGGCGTAATCCCTAAAATGGAACCTCGTTTTGTTGCCTGTGATTTTGAAAAAGGCACTTCCGAGCTTGCCTATACGGTACTGGAATGGGAGCTGAATCCCGAGGACATGATCCACGGCGGTATCACTTCCACAGCATTAGATACGGCTATGGGTATGATGGCACATTATTACATGCAGAAAACCGTTGTTACGGTTACCATGAATGTATCTTTTTTGAAACCGATTCTGCTGGGAGACAAATTCCATATCCACACACAGCTGGACTCCCTTGGGCGCACACTGGCAACACTGAAGGCAGAGGTACGTCTGGAAAGAGATGATCTGCTTGCGGGTATCTGCACAGCGACGTTTATGGCGGTTAATGAATAAGGAATGATGAGAAAGGAATCGTTTTATGATTATACTGAAAGATGAAATTTCTTCACAGGAAAATATGGAGGCATGGCTGTCCCAGTTAGGGCATCCCGACAACCCCATTTCCAACAAGGGGGTGCTGGTGCATCTGAAGCCCCGCTTTGTTTCCTGCGATTTTGAAAACAGAGATGCGTGTATCGCTTTTGATGTACTGGACTGGGAGCTGAATCCCGGCGGCACACTGCACGGCGGGATCATCGTAACAGGGTTTGACGTGGCATTCGGTCTGACCTGCCACTATTACGCAAAACAGCACATGATCTCCACCGTAAACCTCACAACAACTTTTTTAAAACCCATTCTGCCGGGAGATACAGTAAATTATCATGTGCATATCACTTCTCTGGGGCGCACGCTCATCAGCATGACAGCAGAAGCAAGACTGTCCAGAAACAACATCCTTGCCGCAACAGCAACCTCTACATTCATGAAACTGGACAAAACCTTTGAACAGCCTATTTAAGACCTTGGGGGCTTTGCCCCCAATACCCCCTTAAAACCGTGGGACACTGTCCCACACCCTGCAAGGGGGATAATCCCCCTTGATCCCTGTACCGCAGAACCATATACATGGTTCTGCAAATAGGATTCCAAAGGGGTTACCCCTTTGGCAGGGAGCTCGAGGGACAGAGTCCCTCGTTTACATACACCACAATATCCGCCACATCGCAGTCCAGCGCATAGCAGATGCGTGCAAGGACATCGAGATCCAGCTTTTCCACTTTTCCGCTATACCATTTATTGACGACTTCAAACCGTGCATCTATCAGCTTTGCCAGCTGGTTTCTGGTCATTCCGCGCTCTTCCAGCAGCTCTTTCAAACGCATTTCCACTGCACCATAATCCGCTCTGATAAGTACCGGTCTTTCCTGCATAAACACCCCTCCTGCCTGCACTTTCTGCCATTTCTTTTTTCCCATTATAAAAGGTTACTATGCAGGTGTCAACGAACCCTGTTATGCCGTTTCGCTCTGTTTTCTGCGTATCTGGATCATGATTTCACAGCTTTCCTCATCCTGCTGATCCTCATACAGCACATCCACGCCCGTCCGCCGAATGGCTTCCACCGACTGCTTGATGGTATTCGTAAACAATCGAAAATCTCCTGTGCGGATATATCGCTTTTCCTTCTGCTCCGGCCGTTCGGGCAGGGAATACCACATCATCTCCAGTGTCTTCTCCACCAGCTCCTCCGTTCTTTTTACATTCATTTCTTCCAGTATCATCTGCTCCAGTACCATCAGCCGCATTTCCTCATCAGGCAGTCTGAGCAATGCCCTTGCATGGCGTTCGGTAAAACGATAATCCAGCAGCAGCTTTTTTACACTGTCCTCCAACCGCAGTACCCGCAGCTTATTGGCAATACAGGACTGTGTTTTTGACAGCTTCACGGCAAGTTCTTCCTGTGTCAGCCCATAATCCTCCATCATGTTCCGATAGCCCTCAGCCTCCTCCAGAAAGCTCAGATTCTGCCGCTGTATGCTCTCCACAAACGCCATCACCGCACTGTCACTGTCGCTGATTTTCAGCAGTATCGCAGGAATGGTCTGTAAGCCCGCCATACGCGCCGCACGCAGGCGGCGTTCTCCTGCTACCACTTCATAGCCCCCGTTCAGCTTGCGGATGCTGATGGGCTGTAAAACGCCGTAGGAACGGATACTGTCCGCAAGCTCCTGCAGTGCCGCATGATTAAAATACTTTCTGGGTTGATACGGACTGGAACAGATGCGGTCAATCGGCACCTGATACACCACCCGCTCTTTTTTCAGTCCTATCTTCGGAAATTTCAAAAATTCCATGTTTCTCACTCCTTATATCCAAAAAGACCCGTCTTCTTACCCGATTTCATTTTTTTCTTCATTTTAGCACGGCAGTTTTTTGCATCGACAAAAAGCGTTCCACAAAAAAAAGCCCGCATCGACAAAAATACTGCCGATACGAGCCTTTTCTGTGTTATTTTCTTCGCTGTCCTTCTTATTTCAAAGGATTCTTATTGATCTTTCCTGCTTTTCTGGGATACTGCTTAGGTGTAGGTGCTGTCTTTTCGATAAATACCAGCTTATGGGAAAGGTCGGTATTGGGAATGGCAACATCCTGAATTTTTACGAGTTTGCCGCCCAGTTTTGCCAGAGCACCCTTTGCCTGTTCCAGTTCCGCTTCCGCATCAGGGCCTTTCAGTGCTGCCAGCATACCGCCAACCTTTACAAAAGGCAGGCAGAATTCTGCCAGAACTGCCAGATTTGCCACCGCGCGGGAAACACAGAGGTCATATTGTTCTCTATGCTCCGCACTCTGTCCGCCGTCCTCTGCACGGCTATGGATATACTGCACGCCCGTAAGCCCCAGCTGAGAGCCTACTTCCTGCAAAAAGCCGATGCGTTTCTGCAGGGAATCCAGCAGTGTCATTTCCACATCGGGGCAGGCAATCTTTACGGGAATACCTGGGAAACCCGCACCTGTACCCACATCAATGACTTTCATGTCTGTTTTCCATTCCACAGCAGGCACTAAGCTCAGACAATCCGCAAAATGCTTCAGTACCACATCCCGCTTTTCTGTGATCGCGGTCAGATTCATTTTTTCATTCCATTCGAGCAAAAGGGAAAGGTATTGCATAAACTGCTCGATCTGTTTCTCATCCAGAGAAACACCCATTTCGTCACAGCTTTCTTTCAGCAGCTTTTTATATTCCATGGTTTACTCCTTATGATTTCTTTTTATTTTTTTCCACACAGAACAGCTTCCATTTACCGGAAACAACCGTATAGACATCCGGCTTGATTCCCACACGAGAAGAAGCCCCTCTCAGAAAGCGGCTTCTCTTTGGAAAATGTAGTTTTGTTCCGATACGTTCTGTATTGCTGTTTTTATTCCATGGCAGAAAAAATCCTGTCATAGTATCACTTCCTATTTGTTTTTATTTATTCCGCTTCATCTGCTCCATATAGATGAGCAGTACGGAAATATCTGCAGGGGAAACCCCTGTGATACGGGACGCCTGTCCCAGATTACGGGGACGTACCGCATTCAGCTTCTGTCTTGCTTCCAGTCGCAGACCCTGAATGGTTTCATAATCCAGATCTTCGGGAAGCATTCTGTTTTCCAGTTTTTTGAACTGTTCCACCTGCTTGAGCTGCTGTCCGATATACCCTTCATATTTGATCTGAATATTTACCTGCTCACGCACATCTGCGGGCAATTCGGGTCTGTTAGGGTCGATTTCCGCCAGTGCATCATAGGTCAGCTGAGGGCGTTTTACCAGATCAGACAGTCTTGCACCGTTTTTGATGGGTGCTGTATTATATTTTTCCAGCAGTGCTACCACCGTGGGATTAGGCCCCATGGTAACAGACTGCACACGTTCGATTTCTTCTTTTACCAGACGTTCCTTTTCTCTCAGCGCCGCATAGCGTTCCTGAGAAATCAGCCCGATTTCATAACCGATCGGTGTCAGCCTCTGGTCTGCGTTATCCTGTCTTAACAGCAGGCGGAATTCCGCACGGCTTGTCATCATACGGTAAGGCTCTCTGGAGCCTTTGTTTACCAGATCATCGATCAGTACGCCGATATACCCGTCAGAACGCTGTAAAATCAGAGGTTCTTTGTCTTCGATATATCTTGCCGCATTAATACCGCCAATCAGCCCCTGTGCCGCCGCTTCTTCATAGCCGGAAGATCCGTTGAACTGACCTGCACTGAACAGACCATGGAATTCCTTGAATTCCAGAGAAAGCTTCAGCTGTGTCGCATCAATACAATCGTATTCGATGGCATAGGCAAAACGTGTGATTTCGCAGTTTTCCAGACCGGGCACGGTACGATACATCGCAATCTGTACATCCTCAGGCAGAGAAGATGACATCCCCTGAATATACATTTCTTCTGTGTTTTCGCCTTCGGGCTCAATAAACAGCTGATGTCTTTCCTTATCTGCAAAACGCACGATTTTATCTTCGATAGAAGGACAGTAACGAGGACCTGTCCCCTCGATCAGACCACCGAACATCGGAGAGCGGTGCAGGTTATCACGGATGATCTGATGTGTTTTTTCATTTGTATAAGTCAGCCAGCAAAGAGCCTGTTCTCTTTCGAGGTCTTCGGGCTTATTTTCAAAGGAAAACGGTACGATATCCTGATCGCCGTACTGGGGTTCCATTTTGCTGAAATCCAGAGAGTTACGGTTCATTCTGGCAGGTGTACCTGTTTTGAAGCGGAACAGGGAAATTCCCATTTCTTCCAGTCTGCCGCTCAGTTTTGTAGCGGGCATCAGATTATTGGGTCCGCTTTCCACAATCAGTTCCCCTGTCAGACAGCGGCTCTTCATGTATGTACCCATACAAAGCACAACTGCCTTACAGTTGTAAACCGCACCCGAGGATGTGACAACGCCTGTCACATGGTTATCTTTCATTAAGATATCCACGATTTCCGCCTGTTTGATTTTCAGATTTTCTGTATTTTCCAGACGATGCTTCATTTCTACCTGATAATTGATCTTATCCGCCTGTGCACGCAGGGAATATACCGCAGGACCTTTGCCCGTGTTCAGCATTTTTGTCTGGATAAAGGTTTTGTCGATGACTTTGCCCATTTCGCCGCCCAGTGCGTCGATCTCACGCACCAGATGCCCCTTGGAACTGCCCCCGATGGAAGGGTTGCAGGGCATCAGAGCGATACTGTCAAGGGAAATGGCAAACATCACCGTATTCATGCCAAGGCGCGCCGCCGCAAGGGCCGCTTCACAGCCGGCATGACCGCCGCCGATGACCGCGACGTCGATGGTTTCTGCATGATACATATTCAAATTCCTCTTTTCTGGGATAGATGATTTATTTTTTTCACTAATACTTTATTTTATCCGAAACCTCTCTTGAAATACTGTCCAAAGCTTCAAGGGTATCGTTATTCTCAATGACATAATCGGAATGTGACGCAAAATATTCCGCATCAAGCTGACTGTTCATACGGTCATTAGCCTGTTTTTTTGTAAGTCCGTCACGGTTGATTATACGCTCCTCACGGAGTTTTTCATCGGACAGAACGGAAATAATGATTTCACAGAAATCATCGGCGTGACTTTCAAATAAAGTCGGTGCATCAAGGAGAACAAGCTTTTTTCCGCTGTCGGAATGATGCTTTATCTCTTTCAGGATTTCACTTGTGATATATGGGTAAATGGTAGTATTGAGCATTTCAAGCTTTGTCTTATCGCTGAAAACTATATTTCCTAAAGTTTTTCTTGCAAGAGTTTTGTCGGGGTTGAGTATACCCTCGCCGAATATTTCTACAAGTTCCCCAAGACATGGTGAACCTTTTTCAACCACCTGTCTTGAAATCAAATCCGCATTAATTACAGCAAATCCATTTTCAGAAAAAACCCTTGACACGGTGCTTTTTCCTGCACCTGTCTGCCCTGTAAGGCCAACTACAAGCACATCAAGACTAATCATACCCTTATCACCTCGAATCCTGCCGCCCTTATAAGGCGGTTATATACAGCAAGCCCTATTCCCTCCTTTGAGGGTGGTCTGACATATACGGTTATTGCCTCGGCTTCATCAAGCTCTCTCAGACGCTGAAAAAGCAGATGTGCCTGTTCTTCGGCAGTTTCGCCATATGCCATATATTTGCAGTCAGAGTCCATTTCCTCACTGCCGTAAATAAGAGAATAGACATTTTCCCCATTGTTACGGGAAATAAATTCTCTGAAATTTTCTGTATTTCCCTCAACTACAATTACATTTGCCTTGGCTGGTAACCAAAACAGTGGTAAGACCACCTTGTTTAATCAGCTTACTGGCGCTAACCAGCATGTAGG
>CALASU010000329.1 GCA_937888765.1 uncultured Clostridia bacterium
GCCTGATATAATAATAACGGAACTCTTTATCCGGAATCACCTTCCTGAATAACCGGATATAATGCTCTCTGCCATGATGAAAGAATTTTCCATCCTCACCCGGAACCAGCATCTTTGCTGTTTCCTGTGCTTCTGCGTACATGTTCTGCCACAGATCTTCTCTTTCGCTTGCTTCACACATTGCCGCATAGGTACGCCCTAAAAGTTCGTAAAGTTCATTTTTATTCATTGCTTTTCCGCTCCGTTTCTGCTATTCTTGAAATAGGCTTTTTTCTTTGTCCCTTTATGGTACGCCAACACCTGAGGGACTTTTTTATTTCTTTTTCTTGGCACAGAAGTGATTGTTCTCCATGTAGTCAATGAACCAACACAGCAGCATCCAGCTAAGAAAAAACTCCAGCACCAAGCGGCTATCCGCCGAAAGCATCAGTTCCTCCAGCACAGGCACGATGACACGTACAATACCCAGACCCGCCACCGCATACACCACGTTTTTCACAACCACACCCACTACCCGCCAAAAGCGTCTTTTAAGGGCTTTTTTCTTCTTCATATTTCTTCTATCTCCTTCCATTTTTCTTCCGCCGCATGATCTTCTTCCAACGTGTCCGAATGAAAATATAATCTCATCGGAACGCATGCACTTGTTGGTACAGAGATATTCATAATAAATCGGTCTGTCTGTCCGAACCAGTCATTTTCCACTGTGATTTTCAACTCTCCCATAATCATGTAGTAGATATCTACTTCGTCTCTGGTCGGTATTTTTTTCAGCCCTGCTCCGGAAACACCCAGTACCCGTTTTACCAATTTCTTCGCTGTTATCTTATTTAATCTTGCGATTTTTCTTTTTCCCATCGGCATCCTTCTTTCTTTCAAATGTTTTCCATAAATCGCTTATGTACCGCTTCCATTTGCTGTCACAATGTGGGCAAAGATAGCCTCTGCTGGTATCCTGCGTTTTGGCTATATTCCATTTTTCTCTGCAATGTTTGCAGATCGCATATCTTCGCTTGCACAATCTTCATCATCCACTTTCAAAGGAACCACATTGTATGGATCCGTTACATCATACCCTTCATGCTTCCGAAGGAATTCTTCCAGAGCTTCTTTCCGACATTTGAAAAGTCCCAATTTCAAAAACGGAAGAAGCCCCGATTTTCTCAACTTATGCACTGTATTTTGGTTGCATTTCAGGATTTTTGCTACTTCACTTACCGTATAAAGCATAGGTTCCATAGTCACACCTCCCACTTTTTATTAAAAGGAGGGTTGCCCCTCCTCATCTCACAACCGCTGTAGTTCCACCGCTCTGCACTTCGATCCAGCCGTGCTGCAGTCTTGCTTCTGCTTCTTTCATATCAATCAGGGGCTGTGTAATGCTTTCTGCGATGACTTTATTGGATTCCGCTTCTGCTCTTGCTTTTGTTACAGCAATATCTGCTTCATTCTGTGCTTTAATCAGAGCTGTTTCCGCTTCTACCTTTGCAGTTTCCTGTTCTGCCTGTGCCTGTTGTTTTTTCTGCAGAGCTGTTACACGGGCATCAATCGTCTGCTGCAGCTGCTGATCCGGATGCACGTCCACAATACTTGCATCAATCACTTCGATGCCGTATGCTTCACGGAATTCCTTTGCCAGATATTCTGTGATCTTGTTATTGATCTCAGAGCGATTGCCGGAATAAATATCCATCATGGAATAGTCTGTGGTAACCTCGGAAATTTTGGATTTCAGAACCGTTTTTACACGGTTATTGATGATTTCTTCCCCGCTCATACCACGGAACTTTTTATATGTACCTACCAGATCGCCCTCTGCAAATTTGTAGGACATCTGGAAAGAGATAGAAATGCTGGCATCATCTGCAGTAGATACATTGAAACTTTCATCGCCTTTACTGCCATCTCTTTCGTCTTTGGTCAGAATCAGCTGTTCATTGCTAACCGTAAATTCTTTTACCTTTACTGTAGGGGATACCAAATGCCAGCCCTGTGATAAGACTTCATCTTTTACGCCACCATTCATAGAGTACTGAACGCCGTTATACCCATTAGGGATTCGTTCCACACTACAGATCAGACAGCCCATACCAGCCACAATAGCCAGAGCCGCTACCCCGCCGCCGATTGCTCCATATTTCATACTTCTTTTTCCTCCTCATCTTCATTTAAAGTTTTTTCTACATTTTCAAAAGTTCTGTATACCCTCTTGCCTATCCGCTTGAAGTAAGCAGCTCCGCCGACCCAGACAGCTGCAGGAGCCAGTAACAGAACCAAGAACCAAAATAAAGGGTTCATTTCTGTTTCTTCGCCTCTTTCCGTTCTTTCAGTGCAGTTTTAATGTTATACCAGTTGTGGTATCCAAAAGATTCTGCAATGGACATAGCCACCTTAACAAGAATCCAAACCACTACAAACCAGATACAGATCAACGCTCCCAATCCGAGGCTGAAAAAAATTATTTGCATCAACATTTCCCATTGCTCACTCCCTTTCAATATTTGCACCAAGGTTCTATCATTTTCTGAAGCCTGTTTATGATTTTTCGCAAAAATGCAAGCGACTTTTTTTCTTCATCCAAATAGATCTTGAATGCTTTTTCCAAGCGGTCTATCCTTTCCTCAAGCTCTGTAATTCTTTCTTCCATAGCATCTCCCCTTTCAGCTCGCTTCTCTTTTCGCTTGACTTTTTACCATTCGCCCTCTATCCTTGAAATACAGGCTGGTGCAACAGCCGAGTATTTCAGGAAAGGAGCTTTCTATGGATAAGGAAAAAGTAGTTTATGATCTTGCATTACTTTGCGTAAAGCAGTGCCTAGTTGCAAACGATCCAAGCGATATGGAAGAAGCGTGTGATTTAGCTGTTCGAGCATTTGAAAACGCTTATATCAAAATCAATGATTCAATCGATCCAACCATCGAACGCATCAACACAGGTTTCTGATACCGTTGTTTTTGCTGCTATTTTTTTCGCAATATCACAAATACTATAAAAATCTTCTACTGATACCCCTTGCGAAGAAATAGCTGTCACTACTTCCTTTGCAAGGGATACTTTTTTATCATGCTTCATCTTCCCCTCCTTAGACCGCTTCACTTTTCCTATTGACATTTCCGTACTTTTTCCTTAATCTGAGATACACAGGCTATTCCAGCAGCCAAGTATTTCAAGAAAGGAGCAGTATAATGACCTTACAAGCCCTTCAACTTTTATCAGATTTAAAAACAGTCCAATCCCACGAAGATGGACAAATCTGGCTTGATGTAGATAAAAAACAACTTACAACTGTGATTGAATATCCTGGTTTCGGATGCATTACATTAAGCTTGTCTCATAAATGGAATTCCGTTTTACCTATTCTCGAATATTTACAAGAAAAAGAATTACTAAGAAAACATAGCCCAGTGTATTACTCTCTTACCCATTCCGGATACCATTACACTCAAACAATCGTTTCTTCTGCTATCTCATTTTTAATGAAATCCATCTGTGTGCCTATCGGCATTTCTATCCTGACTACACTGATTACGCTAAAATTGTTCGGTACTACCTAAGTAAGCCCAGCTTTTCCAGCAAAAGCAGTGTTGTCAGCATACTCACTCCGATATTGGTTACAATTTCCAGAACCCTTCTGTCAAAGTGTTTGACTTTTTTGTCAAACGCTTTTTCTCTTTTGCTGTTCATAGCCCCTCCTCAGACCGCTTCATTTTCCTTATTGACTTTCAACTACGATTCTCCTATCATGAAAATACATTTGCAACCAACCACAGTTACTTATAATGAAAGGAGATTTTTAATATGAGACTTGATCCAGATTGTATAAGAGCCATTTTACTGGAAATAGAAGCCCAAGTTGATAACGAGCAGACCTTTTATTATGCAGATGATATTCACGAAAACTTCAAATACTTATCCGCATATTCTTCTAATGCAGTTCTATATCATATTAGGCAATGCAGTCTTAGTAATCTGATATATAATCCACATTGGACCTCTAATACTTCTGTATACATTCAAGATTTAGCACCAGCAGGACATGAATTTTTAGCAAATATACGAAATGATACTTTTTACAACAAAGTCAAGGATATCGGAAAAGACCTTGGTCTTAGTTCTTTAAACGACTTCGTACAAATTGCCGCAAACTGTGCCGCTATTTTGATTAAAAATCATTTTAATCTTCTTTGATGTGTAGCATTTTTTTCATCACTTTTTCACGATACTTCTGTAATGTTTGTGTATCTGGCAACTCAATGCCACGTTCCACAAAATACAGAAGTATCGCCATTGTGCTTAACTTATACGCCACACATTTTAAACCTGCTATAAGCAGTAATAGGATAAGAATTATCTCCAAAATATCACCTCCTTAGACCGCTTCACTTTTCCTATTGACATTTCCGTACTTTTTCCTTAATCTGAGATGCACAGGCTGTTCCAGCAGCCGAGTATTTCAAGAAAGGAGAATCAGTATGGCTCAAATTTATAACATTAAAGATTTCGTACGAGAGCAACGTTACATTTTTATTACCGATTCCAATGCTATTGTTGGAATTGTCAAGGAAGTCTATTTTATCGAAGATATTCCTTGGCTTATGCTTGACGATGCCGCAATCGGCAAAACTCAAGATTTAAAACGCCTTCAGACAGAGTACCAGACAAATCAGTTGCTCATTTCTTTGGGCAAAGTAATTGCTATGGTTCCTTGTAGCATTTCTCAAGCTTAATTCTGTTCTGGCACTCTCACAGGTGTTATAATTAAATCTCCTTTTTCAATCAGCTGACCTTGCAATCGCAATACAAGGTCAGCTATTTCTTTTTCTGTGCCTTTTATGATAATTTCCAGAAATCTTCCCTCCTTAGACCGCTTCGTTTTTCTTATTGACATTTTTCTCCATTTTTTCTATTCTTAAGGTACAGATTGTTTCAGTAGCTGAATATTTCAAAAAGGAGGTAATTTGTCATTGAATTTCTACTTAATTGGTTAATTTCATTAGCTTCAAACCCACTATTTATGACTTTAGCTTCTATATCAAGTCTTCTAGGATTTATACTCTCTGTTTGGTTACTTATAAAATCTGAATCTATTACCAAAACATTAAAAGTAATGTCTCAGAAAAAGGACTATAATAAAAAAAGTAACTTTTTTTCCGATCGTTTTTCCGGTTTTAAGAGTAGTATTTTAGAAGATAATGACCGCTCTAGCCAGTTATTTCATAGGATTCTTGAAGAAATTTATCAAGTTGAAAAAGAATTTCACACTATTTTTTCGATTCGAGATAAATACACTTTTCTTTTAATAAAATATGAATTAAAAAGGAAACCCCCCAATGTCGAAAAAATATGCTTTCATCTTGACTACATCATTGGACGTTTACGTGTAAAGGAGGACTAACCATGCTACCTACAACCCAACTCATTTCTGCCTTAATAAGCAAAACTAAAAACAAAAAAATCTATTGGGAATATTTAAGTAAATTTCCAAAATTAGAACTTATAATTCACAATATTATCAATGAAAACGATCTTGATATAGATTTTTTTGAAGAAGATTCCTCATTTTATATCCAGTACAAGAACGGTTTCTTCGCACTTATAAGTTCTCCTTCGGGTACTTTTCTTTTCGCTCTCCCTGCGATTGATGCCAAGGTAAAAGCTCCTCTGAATAGCTGCTTTGATTACCAATCAGATTTAGTAAGACTCGTAAATCTTGCTATCAAACAACATCCAAATCTCGAAGACTTTATTGATGATTTCCTGAACAGTGCAGACTAATTTTCATCTAAAAAATCATCAATAAATTTTTCCACATCATCTCTGAAGTCAATTTTAATCTGCAACCGTTCTTCAACTATCTGGGTAAGAACGGTTATTTTTTTCTCCACTTCCTCTATACGTTTTTCCAGATCTTTCATTCAGATCACCTCCTTTCAGTTTGCTTTTCAGTTATCACTTCCCATAGGTACACTTTGTGAACTGTTCTGCAAAAAAAATATCAATAAATTCTTCTGGAGTTAACTGAAGCAGCACAACAAGTGCTCGCATATCATCGCTATCAGGCTCCTGAGAACCATTTAATATTCTTGAACTTTTATTTCTCTGCCACCCAATAGCATCGGAAAATTCTTTGATTGTACGGTATTTTGCAAAAATAGTTCCTCTTAATTTCTCCTTGTTCATCTTTTCACCTCCAGAAGTTCACTTTGTGTACTTAGACAATAGCACTTTTATTCTAATCTGTCAATCACTTTGTGAACTTTTTTATCTTTTTGAGATTTATTTGTTGACTTTGTGAACATTTTGTGTAATAATTGAACGCAAAGAGAGGGGTAATATATATGGAAAAAAATTTGATAAGCACATTCCCACAACGGTTGAAGCAGTGCTTGGACGAAAATCCTTCTTTTACAGCAACCACACTGGCTGAAGAAATTGGATTATCAAAACAAGCCATTTCGATGTATATATCAGGAGATAGAAAACCCAAAAGACCTACACTAAAAGCCATTTCCGATGCTTTAGGTGTAAATCTTGCATGGCTAATGGGTTACGATGTAGAAAAGATCATTCCCGATATTCCAGTTTCTATCACTTTAAATGACCACGAATGCAAAGTTGTTCTTGCTTATCGCAATAAACCAGACATGCAGCCTGCAGTTGATCGGTTACTCGAAGTTGAATCGGTTGAAACATCTGATGCTTGTGCTAATGCACACTTAATGCCAATCGCTGCCCACAACGACGATTACAGCGAAGAACAGCAAGCTCTGATGCAGGAAGATCTGGATGAACTTTGATTACAAAGGAGGTCTGTCTATGTGCAAGTATGAAGAACTTGTTCAATATGCGGACACAATAGGTCTTACAGTAATCGAAAAGGACTTCAAATCAAATGCAAAAGGGCTTTGTAAAGGAAAAAAGATAGGAATTCGCAAAAATATGTCTGACACAGAAAAAGCCTGCGTGCTGGCAGAAGAAATCGGGCATTATTATACAACAA
Organism: uncultured Clostridia bacterium; assembly: GCA_937888765.1. Classification (GTDB taxonomy): domain Bacteria; phylum Bacillota; class Clostridia; order Lachnospirales; family Anaerotignaceae; genus Anaerotignum_A. The sequence goes on from CALASU010000329.1 coordinate 7,001, forward strand.
TCGGCAATATACTTGACCAAACAAATACCAATCATCGGAAGCAGGAGCTGATCGCTCGAAAATGGGCTGTCAATAAAATGTTGGACATCACAGATCTGTTCCATGCAGCAGCAGCCGGCTGTGATACCTTTTTTGAAATAGCAGAATACTTAGAAGTGACCGAAGAATTTCTGGCAGAAGCTCTTGAGTTTTTCAAAAAGAAATATGGTTACTGCCATACATACGAAAATAAAACCATTATCTTCTGCGATCATGGTTTTTGCATAAAATAGCCGAGAATGAAAGGACGGAACGGGCAGCCGTCGCCCTAGTTGGAGATGCGGGAGTGTCGCCCCGCTTCATTCTTATCGACTTGAAGATCTGCTCATAGAACGTGAGCAGTCTAATCTAAAAAATGTTCAATCGCTGATTTGCTCATAAGGCGTGAGCAACAAAATCTAAAAAATGCCTAATCGATAAAAAAGGGGAACTAAATATGACCTGCTTTATGTGCAAAGGACATACAGAAGATAAGCTGACGAACTTCATCGCTGATCTGGAAAACTGCATCATCATTGTAAAGGGTGTCCCCTCTCAGGTCTGCACACAATGCGGCGAAGTTTCATACAGCAACGAAGTAGCTGAACAGCTTCAGAAGATCGTGCATAATACCAAAAACGCACTGACAGAAATTGCAGTTGTGCATTATTCCGCAGTAGCTTGAAAAATCAAAAAGGAGGCTTTCCCATGATGTACCCTTTTATGGTTTTGGATGACAAAACAGAAGTTGTCCATTCCGATTCTTATGATCTGAACGGCATCGAAACAATAAAAGTATATTTTGAGCAGCCTGTTGACGGTGGTTTTCATTCCGCAGAATGCTATCTGCCTTCCTATGAATGGAAAAATATCGAAGGATTTTCAAACGAAGAAATCGCAAAATATGAAGATTTTCTAAAATCCGTTGCACACATCGTCATTGAACTTGCCCGTGAAGGAGGCTTTGACCATGCCGCAAATTTTTAAGGTTGGCTCGTATCTGATTTACTTCTGGTCTAACGAATCAAAGCCTTTGGAACCGATTCACGTGCATATCTCAGAGGGCGTTCCTTCCGAAAACGCCACTAAAGTGTGGATCACAGAAAAAGGACGCTGCCTGCTCTGCCATAACAATTCTAAGATCCCAACCAGAAAGCTCAAGATCATTATGAGCATCATCGAAGCAAGAAATCAGGAAATCACTCAGAAATGGGTTTCCTACTTCGGCAAAATTGATTATTACTGCTGATGCAGTATAATAAAAAAATCCCCCTCCCTGTTACCAGCAGGAAAGAGGATTTCTATAGGCGGTAATAAAACCACCAACGTGACACTTGGATTATACCATATTACCGCCTTATTTACCATACCCAAATTTCAAAACTGAATAAAGGAGGTATGCCCATGAAAGGCGGAACCAGAAAACGTGGTAAAACGTGGTCCTACTATTTCGACGCTGCTCCTGTTGGTGGCAAGCGAAAGAAGATAGAGAAAGGCGGCTTCCGCACCAAAAAGGAAGCAGAAGCAGCTCTGGCACAGGCTCTTTCCGAATATGACAATTCCGGTCAGATTTTCGAGCCTTCCAGTGTCAGCGTAAGCGACTACTTGGATTTCTGGTATAAAAATTATTGTGAACCAAATCTGGCAGAAAATACTCTGCGGGATTATAAAAACAAACTTGAGAATCATCTGAAACCCCGTTTCGGGCAGTATTATCTGAAGTCGCTGCAGGCAGCTTCCATTCAGGAATATATCAATGATCTCAAGAGAAACGGCTATTCAAAGTCCAGTATCAAGGGGATTCTTTCCACCTTCTCTGCGGCTCTGGATTACGCCATAGAGCCTTTGCAGTACATAAAGGATAACCCCTGCCGCTACATCAAAGTAGGAGCCGTTCTGCGGCCCCCCAGAGAGCGTATCATTCTAAGTGATGAAGAATTCAACCGCATCATAGAACGCTTCCCTGCCGGCTCCAGATTCCATCTCCCGCTTATGATCGGCTGGCACTGCGGAGTGCGTATCAGCGAATGCATGGCTCTTACATGGGATCATATTGATTTTGAAAATCGCACAATCTATATTGAGAATCAGCTTGTAAAACGAACCGTTGAAAAAACATCGTTTTGGGCATTACGTCAGCCGAAATATAATTCTTCCCGCAAAATAAAATTCGGAGATACACTCTACCGCATTTTAAAGGCCGAGAAAAAGCGTCAGGCAGAAAACGAATTGATGTATGGAGAATTTTACACACTGCATTATCTCATGGATTTCGTTGATGAAAAAGGGATCACCCGCCAGCGTATCACATCGGCACAGAAAGGAACGGCAACCGGAATCAACCGCTTCCCTCTGATCTGTGTCCACGAGAACGGAGAACTGACTTCTTCGGATTCCTTCAAGTACTGCTCTCGTGTGATCCACCACGAGCTTCGGCTCGCATTTGATTACCACAGCCTGAGACATACACACGCCACCAAGCTGATCGAAGCCGGGGCAAACGTAAAGGCTGTACAGCAGCGTTTGGGGCACAAGAATATTACGACCACAATGAATATTTATGTGCATCATACAGACGATATGGCACAGCAAACTGCCGACCTATTTGAAAATGTCGTGAACGGTTTGCCACCGAAGTAAAAAAAGCGGTGGCAAATGGGTGGCAAATCCACCCAAACCACCGCAATAACAGTTTAAGAATGTTGATTTTCTCGGGAAAGAAGGACTACAGTTTCCACATGAACGGTGCGGGGGAACATGTCCATCAATTTTACGCGTTCCACGCGATAGCCCTGTTCCTGGAAGATTTCCAGATCTCTTGCCAGAGAAGTCGGTTTACAGGACACATACACAATTTCAGGTGCACCGAAGTCAATGATTTTACCGATTGCTTTCGGGTGGATACCATCTCTGGGAGGGTCAACGATAATCAGATCGGGCTTATCTTCCAGTTCGTCCACCATTTTCAGCACATCACCCGCAATAAAAGTACAGTTTTCCAGATTGTTGCGTTTTGCATTTTCATTTGCCGCAACAACTGCTTCTTCGATCAGCTCGATACCAACAACTTTTTTGGAACCAGCCTGTGCCATAATCTGCCCGATCGTACCAGTACCGCAATACAGATCGAATACCATTTTGTTTGCCACATCGCCCGCAAATTCCTTTACGATGGAATACAGCTTTTCTGCACCCTCGGAATTTGTCTGGAAGAAGGAATATACAGACACCTTGAATTCCAGATCAAACAGCTTTTCCACAAAATACTCTCTGCCGTACAACAAGTGCATTTCATCGCTCTGCACCGTATCCGCCAAGCCATCGTTAATGGTATGCAGAATACCGCACAGAGAGCCTTTCAGGGGCAGATTCAGCAGCATTTCCTTATATTCTTCCACAGAGAAAGACACTTCGGAAGAAGTAACCAGATTTACCAGCACTTCCCCTGTTGCCGCACCTTTTCTGACTACCAGATGGCGCAGTGTGCCGTCATGTCTTGCTTTATGGTAGAAAGGTACATTTCTTTCTGTAAAGAAAGCCAGCGTCCCTTCGATGATCTTCAGAAAGTCACCGTCGATGATGTTGCAGTCTTTCAGTGTTACGACTTCGTAATAGCTCATACGCTTTCTCATGCCCAGAGCCAGTGCGCCGTCCTTTTCTTCATCGCCGAAAGAAAATTCGCACTTATTGCGATAGCCTGTTTCACTGGGTGCAGGCACGATGCCCTCCCAGCTGCCAACTTCAATATTTGCCGCTTCCAGCAGGCGTTTTACCTGTCTTTCTTTCAGCTTCAGTTCTTCTTCATGGCGCATGGGCTGATAACTGCAGCCGCCGCAAAGTTCATAATGAGAGCACATCCCTGCTTCACGTTCCAAAGGAGAGCGTTCCACTACTTCCTGCAGGCGTGCTTCCACACCGCTGCTTCTCTTTTTGCATACCTGCGCCTGCACCTTCTGCCCGGGGATCGCATTTTTTACAACAACCTGTTCCCCCTCAAAATAGCCGTAAGCCTTGTTGGGAAACTTTACATCTTCAATTGTCAGAATGATTTCGTCTTTTTTCTTCATAATGCCTCCATTTGTAATGTACTTTTTATTTGTATTCACTGCACTTCTATGTTATAATTCCTCTTGTATCTAAATTTACAAATCAATCATTTGAACAGGAGTGTATACAGGAATGTCTGAAAAATTAGAAGTAGGCAGTATCGTAGAAGGTAAGGTTATCCGTGTGAAGCCCTTTGGTGCTATTGTAGCCATCGGCAATACACAGGGTCTTGTGCATATTTCACAGGTAGCCAACAGCTTCGTGCAGGACATCAATGATCATATCAAGGTAGATGATGTGGTAAAGGTAAAAGTGCTTTCTATCGACGAAGAAAACCGCAAAATCGCCCTTTCCATCAAAGAAGCTTTACCCAAAGAGGAACGTCCCGAACGTCGCCCCAGAGGTGATAAACCCGCCTTCAATAAACCTCGCAGACAGAATACCGAGCATAAACCCAGTGCTGCGGAAGAATTTTTCCGCCCTCATTCCTCTTCTTCTTCCAACTTTGAAGATCTGATGAAGGAATTTTCCAAGCAGTCCAACGAACGTCAGACCAGCTTGAACAAGAGAGCTAACAAACGCTCCTACTGATTTCTGCCATATCAGAAATTAGTTTACCATGAAACAGGCATCGTTGCAATCATCGTTCTGCCGGAAAGGAGGAAAGCATGAGTCTATTATTCGTTGTAGGGATTTATTTCTTTGCAAGAGGTGTGTTTGCACTGTATCAGCAGCCTATATTTTATACCAAGCGTGCATTGGAGCATATTGACCCTGCTGACCTGCCCGCCTATCTGAAGGAAGTCGGCAAGTGGAACTTGGTTGTTGGTTTTATCTGCACAGGAAAAGCAATTCTGAATGTGCCCTACCCTGACAGCAAGCTGATTTTAGGGGTATATATCGTTCTGCTCTTTGTGTGCGTGGTGTTTTTATCCAAAGTAAACGATAAATATATGAAATAAAAAAAGATACCCTATAGGCAATGTCATTAAATTAAGTGTTTAACAAAGAACCCACCCTATTTCAATAGGGTGGGTTCTTTGTTGCATGCTTAACATTATTTTCACTTATTCTTCATCATCAACATCCATGTGCATTTCCAATCTATAATAGATGTCAATATCACGGATAATATCATCAATATCAGCATTTTTTATCATCAAATACACTACGGAATCGGTCTTTCTGCATTCCATATAATCCCTAAGTATTTCTGCTGCATATTCTATATCACCGCAATACATGGGGTCTTCTTCACCATCAGATGATAAACTAGGTTGTGTAGCTCTAAACTTTAAGACTTGCGGCAAGGTTCGATTGTTGTTCTCAATAACATCTTCATAAATAGGATTGACTACCGGATCCAATGTTATTGTTCCCTTATCTGCTTCAC
>CALASU010000330.1 GCA_937888765.1 uncultured Clostridia bacterium
AACCACAGCACATATGCCGGATCATTACCATACTTTGATATAAATTGAATCGCAGGAGGCATCCAGTCATAGTTCTTGGTTTTATTCAGCCAATACAGCATATAATTAATTTCACCTGCACACTGTATGGCTGCATAGGTGCCATTTTTCAACTGCTCATAAGCCTCTGCATATGGACCAAGGTATTCATCAATCAATACCTTTCCGTCTACCTCTTTAATAACGTATTCCCGAAATTCTGCTAACAGATTCTTTTTAGGGCGTTCTTTTGCAAAAATCGTTCTTGTATGTGTGAATACCTCATTAAAGCCTTCTCTGCCCGTTTCATTCTCCATTTGCTCCCATTTCTTGGTGTACGCAGCACGTTCCCCCGCAGGCAGTTTCCCAATCGTTTCAGACTTAATAATATCAGTAGGCAATAAATCCAATCCTCTGCTATTCATAACAGAAAAAACTCTGAATGCAGATTCCTGATTCGGTGTAGATACCGCAACCATATAGCATCTATTCAGCAGAAAGATACTAAAGTCCAACAACGCATCCTCATCAGAAAAATTTTCCTGAAATCGTTCTCTCAGCACTTTACAATTATTCTGAATATGACGTTTTGACTCTGTATCTAATGTAACAGGATTTACTTTATCCAGATCATCCAGTTTTACATTCTGAATATACTGATTAAAAAATCCTTGATCCCATTCCCTCAAAAACAATCTGGGTCTAGCTTTTATACCAGCGAGTTTACTGCCTTTCTCCTGTAAATATCCGATACATTCTGCCCTATCGTCATTATCTGAAAATCTTTCAGCCATAGCCGCAAACAAAATAGATAATGTTGTCAATCTTTGCTGTCCATCAATGACTTCTGCATAACGTGCAGTATCATTCTTAATCAGTACAATGCTCCCCAGAAAATAATTATCTGTCGGTTCTTTCTGATAAAATTCGTACAAATCATCAAATAAGATTCCAGTTTCTTCTTCCGTCCATGCATACGGTCTCTGATATTCCGGAATATGATATTCAAAATCCGAACTGAATATTTTGATCAACGGATATTCTTTTCCTGTAATTTTGCTATCCATTTCTTCACCCCCGCTTATAACGAATCCATAATTTCAAGCAATTTCTGATAACTGTCTACATCATGGTATTTTACGTTTTCAGTAGAAATTTCATTAAACAGCTTTCTTACACATTTGATTTTTGCCTGTTCAATCGGACGGATATTTAAGCTGTCCAACGTACCTTTTGTTTCTGCAATGCAGAAAATGTGTTTTTCTGTCCAAGCATATCCTGAACTGCACTTTCAGCATATATCGCCTGAATCAGTTTATGAATTCCTTTTTCCATATGCTTCAAAGAGTCCTGCACAGGTACAAGTGTATTAGCCATTGGAGGCTTTTTACTGGATAACACAATCTGCTCCAGATACAGGTACCCGTCTGTTCCACGGAAGTTCTTTACTTCAAACCCTTTTACCTCGATTTTCTTTACCAATCGCTGATTATATGCTTCCAATGCCTCCAGAACATAAACCATATTACAAGTGTGCTATCAGAACTTTCTCTATCGATCATATCCAGTGCTTCCATTGCCTTTTTTTTGATGCTCATAAAGAGCTCTTGTATTCTTACCCTTTTTAGAAAAAATATTCCCATTTGATTTTGCTTCTATATAATCCATACAAACACTCATGTTTTCCCTTCTTTCATACACAATTTTTCATTATTGTTGCCAAATACCAAAAGTTTATTTTCGTTAATTGTAAAATGAAGTTGAACAACTGAAAAAAGAATGATCCATAGGA
>CALASU010000331.1 GCA_937888765.1 uncultured Clostridia bacterium
AGTACTGACAAGCCTTTTCAAAGGCTTGTGGGGTGCAGGGGCAAAGCCCCGCATACTTCCTTAAGCGGGTTTTTGAAGGGGGTTCAGGGGGTTGTCAGGCATTTTCCCTTCGGGAAAACGGCTTCGCCGCCGCCTTAATCTTGGCGGTGCCTCACTTTTCCCAAGAAAAGAAAGTTTCCCCCTACTAAGTTTTTATTTTTTAACAGCTGTTTTGACAGCTGTTTTTTTGCTACAAAAAACTTTCCGAAATTTTCCAAAAAACCTATTGACAGGAGAATGATTCTCCGTTATAATACAATCAAGAAATAAATAATAATAATTATTAACTAATAATAGTTTAATATATTGAGAGAGAATAAAGGAGGAATCACTATGAAGAACTACAATATCCAGGGTACAAAAACAGAAAAAAATCTGATGGCTGCATTCGCAGGCGAATCCGAAGCCAGAAATAAATATACTTACTACGCAAGCAAAGCAAAAAAAGAAGGCTTTGAACAGATCGCGGCTCTGTTCCTTGAAACAGCACAGAATGAAAAAGAACACGCAAAAATCTGGTTCAAACTGCTGCACGGCGGCGAAGTTCCTTCTACAGCACAGAATCTGGAAGATGCGGCAAACGGCGAAAACTACGAATGGACAGATATGTATGCTTCCTTTGCAAAAGATGCAAGAGAAGAAGGCTTCGACCACATCGCTTATCTGTTTGAAGCAGTAGGCAAGATCGAAAAAGAACACGAAGAACGCTACCGCAAGCTGCTGGAAAACGTACAGAATGGTACAGTATTCTCCAAAGACGAAGAAATCGTTTGGCAGTGTGCAAACTGCGGTCACATCCACACAGGCAAAAACGCTCCCGGTATGTGCCCCGTATGCGAACACCCTCAGGCTTACTTCCAGCAGGTAGCAAAAAACTATTGATTCTCCCCCGAAAAAAATACAGCAATGTATTTTTGATAAAAAGTTAGTACTCTAATCATCCCCTCATCCCCCTGCCCTCTCGGGCAGGGGGAATCCCTTTTTATAAATCTTTATACTTTTTTTATAAAATTCCATTTTTACATTGTCGAAACAGCGATAAAATGGTATGATAAAGATTGATGTTTCAATATCAAAACAATAACTAAATTTTTAAGAAAGGGAGATTTTTATGGAATCCAATCAAACCAAAAAAGGCAATGGATTTGCTCTTTTGCCTTTCCTGATTTTCATTGCCATTTATCTGGGTGCAGGTCTGTTCCTGCAGGCACAGGGTACAGAAATGGCATTCTATCAGTTCCCCTCTGTAACAGCAATGTTTATTGCCGTGCTGTTCACTTTCTGCATGGGGAAAGAAACCATCAACGAAAAATTCAGCATCTTCGCAAGAGGTGCGGCAAACGAAAACGTACTTACCATGCTGATGATCTACATTCTGGCAGGTGCATTTGCAACTGTTGCAGCAAGCATGGGCGGCAGAGATGCAACTGTAAATCTGGGGCTTAGCATCATCCCTCCCCAGTTCCTGGTAGCAGGTATTTTCCTGATTTCCGCATTCATGGGTACAGCAACAGGTACTTCCGTAGGTACAGTCAGTGCAATCATCCCCATCGCTGTCGGCGTTGGCGAAAAAGTAGGTCTGTCCGTTCCTCTGGTAGTAGGTGCATGCGTAGGCGGTGCGCTGTTCGGTGATAACCTGTCTATGATTTCCGACACAACAATCGCCGCAACTCGTACACAGGGCTGTGAACTGCGTGACAAATTCCGCGTAAACTTCCTGATTGCCCTGCCCGCGGCACTGCTGACAACAGTACTTTTCCTGTTCATCGGCAGACCCGAAACCGTATCCGATATCGGCGATCTGTCCTTCAACATCGTTAAGGTTCTGCCTTATGTTGCTGTACTGGGTCTGGCTCTGGCTGGTATGAACGTATTCCTGACACTGGTTATCGGTATCTTCAGTGCAGGTATCATCGGTATGGCTTACGGCGACCTGACAATCTTTACATTCGCACAGAGCATCTGGACAGGCTTCACAAGCATGAACGAAGTATTCTTCCTGGCTCTGTTCTGCGGCGGTATCTCCGAAATGATCGCACACAACGGCGGTATCGTATGGCTGATCGAAAAGCTGAGCAACCTGATGAAAGGTGAAAAATCCGCTCAGGTAGGTATTGCGGCTCTGGCTTCCGCTACAGACTGTGCAACAGCAAACAATACGGTTGCTATCATCATCAGCGGTAACATCGCAAAAGACATGAGCAGACAGTACGGTGTAGACCCCAGAAGAACAGCTTCCCTGCTGGATATCTTCTCCTGTGTATTCCAGGGTATCATCCCCTATGGTGCACAGCTGCTGATTGCGGCTTCTCTGGCAAATGCAACACTGACAGACGCAGCTTTGGCAATTACACCCGTACAGGTTGTACCCAATATGTGGTACTGCTGGATTCTGGCTGTCTTCGGTCTGGTATCCATCGTGTTCCCCTTTGCAGACGGCATCTGCCGCAAAGATCCCTGGAACTGGGAATATGACGTTGCAGAAAGCGGCGTAGCAGAAAAGAAACGTATTCTGGAACTGCAGAAAAACAGCGAAACAGTTTGATTTCTAAAATTGATTTTAAAAGGTATCCTTTCGGATACCTTTTTTATTTTTCTTATGCTATACTCATATAACAAAGTAAATTGCTTTCTTCCTAAAGAATGATATTACATAAAATTACAGGAGGATTTATGATCTTAATACTTCGTGAAGAAATCGTCTGTGCAGTCATCATGCTGTTTCTGATTTTCTACTATACTGTCAATAAAGTAAAAGATAAGGAAATGCTGTTTCTGAAGCTGTGTGTCTATGCGCTGATTCATGTTATTTTTGACATAATTACCGTAATTACGGTTAATCATCAGGATATTGTTCCCGACTTCATCAACAGAATCATGCATATCGGGTTTTATGCCTTCAGTATGCTGTTCATCATTACCTTCTTTCATTATGTACTGCGTGTTTCCACTCTATATAAATATGCAGTCACTTTGAAGCGGATTTCCTATATCCCGCTTTATCTGTTTATGCTGACCACGGCGTTTCTGCCTGTGGAATATGTGGACGGCAGAGGAACCTTCTACAGCTATGGACCGCTTGTCTTTATCGGCTATGGTTTTTTCATGCTCTATTGTGCTGCCAGTCTGTTTCTGCTGCTCTACTCACGCAAGGAACTTGACAGCAGAACAAAGCACTCTCTGATCCCCATGATCTTTGCCATGTGTGCCCTTATCGGTACACAGGCAGTCATTCCCGAACTGCTGATAACAAGCGGCGGTGTTACCTTTGTCTGTCTGGGTATCTTTGTTGCACTGGATAACCCCGACAAAGATCTGCACCATCAGGCACTCTGGGATTATGCCACAGGGCTGAAAAACAAAAACTGCTATACCAGAGATCTCGAAAGCTGTACCCATCTGCTGCAGAAAAAGAAACTGCCCCCGTTTGCCTTCGTGGTGGCAGATATGAACCATCTGAAGCTGGTCAATGATACCTATGGCCACGCAGAAGGCGATGCCATGATCGCCGCCGCTGCGGATGTACTGAAAAATACATTGCTCTCTGCCGAAGCGATTTATCGTTTGGGCGGGGATGAATTTACGGCAATTTATCTGAACCCCGATGAAGCAACTATCCACAAAGAACTGCAGGCCGCACATACCCTTTGCAAAACCCATACCGACCTGCCCGTTCCGCTCAGTATCGCACTCGGATATGCTATCCGTACAGAGGACGAACCTCTGACTGCCGTATTTGAACGTGCCGATCAGGATATGTATAAAAAGAAACAGGAAATGAAACGCAATGGGCTTGCCATCGAACGCCCCAATAGCTGAAAACAGGCTGTGCCTACCGCACAGCCTGTTTTTTATTTTCCTTTATGATGTAAATATTTCTCCCGTGTGGCAAGTCCTCCCCGAATGTGCCGCTCCGCCTTGTTCACTTCCAGCACCTGCCGCACGGATTTTGCAAGCTCCGGGTCAATACGCTCCACACGATCGGTAATATCTGCTGGTGTCAAGTAAGGAACAAAAAATTTTGGGATTGAGCAATCACCGGAC
>CALASU010000332.1 GCA_937888765.1 uncultured Clostridia bacterium
CTTAGCAGACAGAATCACTCATTTTAATTTGCACTAAATCTTGACATAGGACCATTTTTTCAATATGTTTTCGAAATGCTTCTCTATCTCTTGAACATAAATTCAATGGCATACTATGGTAATCTACTGGAGATAGATTTTTTCGAGAACGCTTTTTATACCAATTTACAGGCGCTTGATAAACTCCAGGATTTTTTTCTCTGTCTATCATGTAAACAATCACATCATCCATTCTGATCGTATATCGACGAGTTTTCTTGCCTGAATCCCTACATGGTACCAGACCACTTTGCAACAAATAAAGTGCCGTTGCTTTACTAATGTGAGCAATTCGATAAAACTGATCTTTGGAAATCGTTTCAGGATATTGTTTTCGTATTTCATCATAATATTTTGTTTTTTCAGTCATGCTAAAAACCACCTTATTTTTATATTAGGTACAGGTAAGTGTTTCTACAATTGACTGTTAGTTCTCCCCAATTTCTTTGATATGTTCTCTTTCTCCTTCTCCCAAGCCGCTTCCAGTTCTCCCCTAGTTCTCCCCAACGTTCCAAAAAAGTGCCTTTTTTGCCAAAAATCGGCTCTATTCGAACTCCCTGTATTTATCGGATTTGCCGAGATATTTTTATCCATCGACAAGCCAGAAACGCTTATTTTTCAGCATTTCTACTTCTTCTAACTTCTTTTATTTTCCTCTAACTTCCTTCAGCAGCAGAATAGCAAGAACGACTCGAAATGCGGTAGGCGGGTCAAACCGTGCGTGGGTTCAAATCCCACCATCTCCGCTGAAAAAGGGACACAGAATTTTCTGTGTCCCTTTTCTATATTCATTTCCTGCCGTATCAAAATGACACTTTTATTCTGCTGTCAGTCCGTCCTCAAACGGCACAATTACCGTTGTCAGATCATCCAGCCATGTATTCCCATTTCCCCGTCTGGTATCCAGCGTATTGATGACAACACTGGAGATACGCTGCACATTTTTGCTGCCCATCGGATCAATGATATTACCGATCGCACTGATGACATAATATGTTCCGTTTTCACAGCCAAGATACATCATTTCATGACCCCTGAAATACAGTACAGCCCCCATCGGTGTTTCATCGAGCACTGCTTTGCGTTCTTCTGTTGTCATGCCCTGCAGATCTACTTTTGCCATCGGCATCGCTGTCTGCCATGTTGTATTTCTTGCCAGTTCCAGACCGAAGCATTTATAAATATTTCGGATATATCCCGAACAATCCGTAGAATCCAGAGAGCCGCCCCAACCGTAGGTATTGCCCAGCGCAGACAGTGCCACTTCCGCAATATTTTCCTGTGTCAGAGGCAGATAGCCCTCACTGACTTTTTTATGTTCAGAAAACAGTGTCAGCCGCTTTGCATAGCTTCCGTCTTCATTGCGTACAGGCATCCACGCCACATGATTCTGATATGCAGAACGGTTGTCAATCAGCATTCTTGGATCACTCACTTCTTCCAATCTCAGCACAGTCCCCATTATCAGCATTCTTGCAGAGGTCTGTTTTCCTGTCTGAGAGGTTTCTGTATAAACCTTATCGCCATAGACTACCAGTGCTTCTTCCGCAGGAATATCCCACGCTGTCAACCATTGCTTTTTATTCCTGCAGACTGCCACATCTTCAACAGGTACCCAGCCGGAACAGCAGATACTCTTTGCCAGATAATATTTTCCATCTGCCGAAACAGAGGTAATAACCAATGGTTCATTCACACGCACACTGACCAGATACTGATAATCCGTGTCCGGGTCGCTTACCGCATCCCAGATGGGCGTATCCGAAGGGAAGGAACGCAGCTCTGTATGATTGACTGCCACAGCATATTTGACTGCCTGTTCAGAAGAAGGCTTTGGATTCTGCGTGTTGGCAATCATTTTGTCAAAGTCCTTCTGCTCTGCAAGTTTATTTGACCCAAGGTATGTCCAGCCCAGATAATAAGATGTATCTGCCTGAGAGGAAGTTTTCAGAGCTTCATTCAGTGCAAAGCCATCTACTGTTTCGGGCAGTTCCTTCAGATTGTACATATTTGTCCCCTCTGCAGAAATCGTCAGCGTATTCAATGCCTTGATTTCTTCCGCTGTCATATGCACTGTCTGATCCTCTGTCCAGTAGCTCCCCTGCGACATTCCCGCAGTAACCCCAGGCAGATAGCTCACCGCCGCACTTGCGGGAATCGCCGCTGTAAGGCTCAGAAATACAGTAAGTACCAAAGAAAGTGATTTTTTCATATCTATTCCCCCTTTGCCGCTCCAAAATTCCTTTCTTTCTATTTTATCACTTCAGAAATAGAAGCACAATAAAAATGCCCCAACCGTCTTGATATGTACCCAGTTTTCTGGACACATAAATATTAACCTAGGCACACATGGATGCTTCCCTGTATTTTACAGGAGGCATCCATTTTGTTTTTGCCTGAATT
>CALASU010000333.1 GCA_937888765.1 uncultured Clostridia bacterium
TTTCGGTAATACCGTGTATCTGTTCACACCGCTGTATATTGCCAATTACTGCGAAAACTACTGTGTTTACTGTGGGTTTAACTGCTATAACCATATTAAACGCATGAAGCTTTCCATGGAGCAGATCGAAAAGGAAATGCAGGTCATTGCGGACAGCGGCATGGAAGAAATCCTGATTCTGACAGGCGAAAGCAGAGCGCAGAGCGATGTGCGGTATATCGGCGAAGCCTGCAAACTGGCAAGAAAATACTTCCGCATGGTCGGTGTGGAAATTTATCCTGTCAATACGGATGAATACCGTTATCTTCATGAATGCGGCGTAGACTATGTGACTGTTTTTCAGGAAACCTACGATACAGATAAATACGAAACCCTGCATCTGCTGGGGCATAAGCGAGTATGGCCGTATCGTTTTGATGCACAGGAAAGAGCACTGCGCGGCGGTATGAGAGGGGTAGCATTTTCTGCGTTGCTGGGTCTTTCTGATTTCAGAAAAGACGCTCTGGCAAGTGCTTTGCATGTATATTATCTGCAGAGAAAATATCCTCATGCAGAAATGTCTTTATCCTGTCCCAGATTAAGACCGATTCTGAACAATGATAAGATCAATCCTCTGGATGTAGGAGAAAAACAACTGTGTCAGATCATCTGTGCATATCGTATTTTCCTGCCCTTTGTGGGGATTACCGTATCTTCCCGTGAAAGTGCGGCTTTCCGTGACGGTATCGTGAAAATTGCCGCAACGAAAGTATCTGCCGGGGTTTCCACAGGTATCGGCGACCATGAAAGCAAATACACAGGAAAAGAGGCAGACGGTACGGAAGGCGATGAGCAGTTCGAGATCAATGATGACCGCAGCTTTGAAAAAATGTATGAGGATATGGCGGAGGAAGGATTGCAGCCTGTGCTGAATGATTATCTGTATGTCTGATATTTTATGTGTAACAAACAGAATGCTCTGCAAAGGAGAATTCCTGCGGAGAATAGAAGAAATTGCTGCAAATAAACCCAAAGGAATCATCCTGCGGGAAAAGGATTTAACAGAAAAAGAATACAAAGAACTGGCGAAGGAAGTATTGTTTCTCTGTAAAAAGTACGAGGTGCCCTGTATCCTGCATAGCTTTGTGGATGCGGCGATAGAACTGGGGGCAGAAAACATTCATCTTCCCTTACATATTTTAAGGACGGTGGATGAAAAGAAAAAAGAAACATTCAAACAGATCGGTGCATCCTGCCATTCTGTGGAAGAAGCGCAGGAAGCAGAACGACTGGGCTGTACGTATATCACAGCGGGTCATGTTTTTGCAACGGACTGCAAGAAAGGGCTGTCCCCAAGAGGACTGGAATTTCTGCAGAATGTCTGTGAAAGCGTATTCATTCCCGTTTATGCCATCGGCGGTATCGGCAGTGAAAATATACAGTCTGTGCGAAATGTCGGTGCAAAGGGTGCCTGTATCATGAGTGGTCTGATGAGATGTGAAAATGTAAAAGAATATCTAAAGGCTTTGAAATAAAAGCATATTTGTCACAAGTAAATACGTGTATTTCTGATCGTTTCCAAAGAAGATGGGAACAGACCTGCATTGCAGGAGGATAGAAGGGGAGCGCCTTGTGTCCTGCAGAGATATGACAGCGATGGGAAGCCGTGTTCCGGCGTGAGAGGAAGCCATGAAGTTTCGACCGAATATTTTTCTGAATGATCCCCAAGGGGGAAGTCTAAGTTTCAGGGAGAACGCTGTTATATTCTCGTTCTCCCTGAACGATTCAAAAAGGAGACGAATGCTATGAAACATACTGATACACGAAAATTATGCTTAGCCGGAATCCTCTGTGCAGCTGCAGTGGTCGGCAGTTTATTTTATATTCCCGTTTTCGGGAGCAAATGTGTCCCTGTACAACACATGGTCAATATTTTATGTGCTGTTATTTTAGGGCCTTTTTATGGGGTAGGGGTGGCTTTCTGTGCCAGTGTGCTCCGCAATCTTCTGGGAATTGGCAGTCTGATGGCATTCCCAGGGAGTATGCTGGGCGCTTTGCTCTGCGGTCTTGTATTCTGGAAAAGCAGAAATATCCCTCTGACTTTACTTGCGGAGGTTTTTGGCACAGCGGTCTTAGGCGGTCTTTGTGCTTATCCCATTGCGATCTTTTTTATGGGAATGCAGGCAGGAGAGATTGCATTTTATGCCTATGTTGCTCCTTTTCTGATCTCTACAGCAGGCGGAGCGATCCTGTCGGCAGTTCTGCTGGGAGCATTGCAGAAAACAGGTATCATTAAAAACAGTTAAACAGAAAAAAAGGAGGAAACAGCTATGTTAAAGGAAATGCTTGAAAATGTAAGAGAAAAATGCCCTCTGATTCACAATATTACAAATTACGTGACAGTAAATGATTGCGCCAATGTACTTCTGGCGTGCGGTGGTTCACCTATCATGTCTGATGATGTGGATGAAGTGGAAGAAATTACATCTATCTGCGGTGGACTGAATATTAACATCGGTACATTGAATCAGCGTACAATTCCTGCGATGCATAAAGCGGGGAAAAAAGCAAATGAATTGGGACATCCTGTTGTTTTTGACCCTGTTGGGGCAGGTGCCTCCAAATTAAGAACGCAGACAGCGAAAGAACTGATTGATGCAGTGCGCTTTACGGTGATTCGGGGGAATA
>CALASU010000334.1 GCA_937888765.1 uncultured Clostridia bacterium
CCAGAGATCAGCTTCTGAACAGTATCTGGGGATATGGCTTTGACGGCGAAAACCGTACAGTGGATGTACATATCCGAACCCTGCGGCAGAAGCTGGGCAGCTGCGGGGAATATATTGAAACTGTGCGGGGCGTTGGCTACAAAATAGGAGGAAACGTATGACGAATCGTATTTTTCGTGCGATTTTTCTGGTGGCACTTGCTGTCATGCTGACGGTTTCCTGTCTGATTATGGGAATGATGTACGGATATTCTTCCGCAGAAACGCAGAAAGAACTGCGGCGGGAAGCCTCTTATATTGCACTTGGGCTTGCTACAGAGGGCAGTGCCTATCTGGAACGGATCAAAGAAACAGATACCCGTATTACATGGATTGACGGAGAGGGGGCTGTTCTGTACGATTCGGCGGCGGAGATTTCTGAGATGGAAAACCACAGTACCCGTGAGGAATTTCTGGAAGCACTGGAAAACGGAGCAGGGGAGAGTATTCGCTATTCATCGACACTTTCGGCAAAAACAATTTATTATGCAAGAGCTTTGGCAGACGGCACGGTATTGCGTGTATCCATTGAAACCATCAGTCTGGTCATGCTGTTTTTAACGATGACATATCCTTTGATCTTGATTCTGATTGTTATGATTGTGCTGTCACTGTTTCTGGCATTTCAGACAGCAAGGAATATTACAAATCCCATCAACCATATTGATCTGGAGCATCCGAATCGGGCAGAGGTTTATGAAGAACTGACACCGCTTCTGCATCGAATCGCTGTGCAGAATCGGGAAATCAAACGGCAGATGGCACAGCTGAAACGACAGAAAGAAGAATTTGACACCATTACCTCGAATATGCAGGAGGGGCTGCTGGTACTGGACGCAGAGGGGATTGTGCTTTCCTATAATGCAGGTGTTCTGCGGCTGATGGGGCTGTCAGAAATTGAAGAGGGGAAAAATGTATTTTCTCTCTGTCGAGCAGAAGCCTTTCGACGTGGGGTAGAAGGGGCTTTGTCGGGGGAACATCAGGAAGAACGACTGGAACTGAACGGAAAGATCTGTCAGCTGTTTGCAAATCCCGTTTTTCGGGACGGAAAGCACGCGGGCGTGATTCTGATGCTGTTTGATGCTACAGAAAAAGAGGAACGGGAACGTCTGCGGCGGGAGTTTACTGCCAATGTATCCCATGAGTTGAAAACACCGCTGACCTCGATTTCGGGCTTTGCGGAAATTATGAAAAGCGGCATGGTACGTTCTGAGGATATGGGCAACTTTGCAGGAAAGATCTATGACGAAGCACAGCGGTTGATTGTGCTGATTCAGGATATTATCAAGCTGTCCAAGCTGGATGAAAAAGAAAGTTTTGTCGAGCGGGAAGAAGTGGCACTGGATGCTGTTGTGCGGGAAGTGGAGGAACGTCTGCAGCCGGAAGCTGAGCGGCGTGGACTGGTACTGACGGCAGAAGCGGAGCCGCTTTCTGTGTATGGCGTAAAGCATGTTCTGATGGAAATGATATATAATCTTTGTGACAATGCACTGCGGTACAATCGTCCCGGAGGAAGTGTAAAAGTATCCCTGCGGCAGGAAGCGGATAAAGTTGTTCTGGAAGTTACAGATACAGGGATCGGCATTGCCAAAGAGGAGCAGGAGCGGATCTTTGAACGGTTTTATCGTGTGGATACCAGCCGTTCTGCGGAAAAGGGGGGCACAGGGCTTGGGCTTTCTATTGTAAAACATGGTGCATTGCTGCATAAGGCGAAAATACAGATGGAAAGTGAAATCGGTGTGGGTACAACCATGCGGATTCTATTTCTTTTATCATAATGCAGAGAGTAAAGCATTGAGGGGCAGACTGCCTCTTGATGCTTTTGTGCAAAACGACAGAAATCGCTCTTTGAAATTTATGGAAATTTAAGATACCTTAACAACAAAGTAACTTGCATGCGAAATAAAACTGTGTTAAAATAAGGGTAAATGAGAGGTAATTTGCCGGTATCGGCTTTATAGGTAAAGAATGAGGTGTGTCAGCGTAGGTCTTTGGATTCTGATAGGTTATTTTAGACGTACGCTTTTGTTATGCAGTATTTTGTGTGAAGCATAAGAAGTATAAAAAGGGGGAGAATGCGAAATGAAGAATTTTGAAAATAACGTACAGTACATCAAATATCTTGTGAATAAATCGGTTGCAAGCCATTTCTTTAAAGGTACACTGGGAAAAACAATTACTTCTGCACAGGAAATTGCGGAAGAGATCATTCCCGGTCCGAAACCGACTTTCCGCTGCTGTATTTATAAAGAACGCCATATCGTAGAAGATCGTGTACGTCTGGTAATGGACCCTACAGAAGATAATATCGTTATCAATGTACTGGATTCTGCCTGTGATGAATGTCCCATCGACCGTTTTGTAGTAACAGAAGCGTGTCGCGGCTGTCTGGGTCATAAATGTCAGGAAGTCTGTCCCAGAGGTGCAATCACAATCGTAAAAAATAAATCCTATATCAATCAGGATCTGTGTATCGAATGCGGTCGATGCAAACAGGCTTGTCCTTTTGATGCCATCAGTGAAGTAAAACGTCCCTGTATGCGTGCCTGTGCAGTAGGTGCGGTAACAATCGACGAAAACAGAAAAGCAAAAATCAATCACGATAAATGTATCTCCTGCGGTGCCTGTGTACAGCAGTGTCCTTTCGGTGCAATCGTAGATAAATCCTACGTTGTGGATGTACTTAGACTGCTCAGAGATTCCTTTAACAATACGGGCTATCATGTATATGCGGCAGTTGCTCCTGCCATTGCCAGCCAGTTCCCTGACGTGGCAACAGGGCAGGTATATGCAGGTATCAAAGAGCTGGGCTTCTATGAGGTGGTAGAAGCGGCAATCGGCGGCGACATGGTAACAATGGCAGAAACAGAAGAATTTGTAGAAACCATTGATGAAAAAGGCTGGAAGACAACATCCTGCTGTCCTGCATTCGTAGACTATGTACGTAAAAACTTCCCCGATCAGATGGAACATGTATCCACAGTGGTTTCTCCTATGATTGCGATTGCAAGAGCGATCAAAGCGAAAGACGACAAGGCAAAAGTTGTATTTATGGGCCCTTGTACAGCGAAAAAAGTAGAAATCAAGCAGGATGACCTGAGGGGTGCGGTAGATTATGTACTGACATTTGAAGAACTGCGTTCTCTGCTGGATGCAAAGGAAATTGATCTGGATAAACTGGAAGCAATTTCTGCGGGTGAACCCTCTTCCTATGGCCGTATCTTTGCAAGAACAGGCGGGGTTGCAGAAAGCGTACGCCGTGTGGCAAAACTGGAAGGCATTGATAAAGAAATCAATCCTATCCGCTGCAGTGGTATTGATGAATGTATGAAAGCACTCAGACTGGCTTCTTTCGGCAGACTGGAAGAAAACCTGATCGAAGGTATGGCTTGTAAATTTGGTTGTACAGGCGGTGCAGCTTCCCTGATCCATGAAGCAAGAGGCATTGAAATGATCAATAAATACAGCCGTGAAGCGCTGACAGATGATCCTTCCGAAGGCTTCCGTGGTTATGATATGGCTGGCATCAATATGGAGCGTGACTTTGGTCTGGAAAAGAAAGAAGAACCCAAAGCAGAACCTGAGACAGAAGCTGTAAAAGCAGAACCTAAAGCAGAACCTGCTGTGGAAGTAAAAGAAGAACCCAAAGCAGAAGAAAAACCCAAGGCAAAGAGAACAAAAAAAGCAGATGCAGAACCCGCAGAAGAA
>CALASU010000335.1 GCA_937888765.1 uncultured Clostridia bacterium
TCTAAAATGATACTATGATTTTTCTTCCTTTGCAACAAAAATGTATACAAACACCCGAAAAATCGTCACTTTTCCAAAAAATAAGTGCCTTTCGGGTTATTCCTCCAGACCACATTCCTCTGCATTCTGTGTGTCTTCCAGAACAGAGGGGTCTTCAATCTCTACACCAACGGGATTGCAGTCTACAGGTGGCTCTTCCTCAGATTCTTCTGCAATCGTCTGCATTGCCGGTTCGCCGTTTTCATCTACAGAGAAAATAATTGTCTGATCATCCGCCAGAACAATGCCGTCCCATACCGCTGCATCTTCTCCCATAAATGTCATCTGTACCTGCCAGCCATCCTCTGCCAGAGGAATCTGTCCCTGCAGGGATACAGGAATTTCAAAGCTGTTCTTCCATTCATTCTCTGTCAGCGTAATTTCAGACCAGTCTGCTTCCTCGGAGGGTCTGATCTCCAGCTTGGAAACATTTCTGCCTGTCTGGTTGGCAAATGTCATATTGTAGTCTACTTCCTGCATCTGCATATCTTCTTCCGCAGAACAGGCTGCAATACCGCAGCTGAGAACTGCGGCCATCGCCATTATGATCCATTTTTTCATGTTACTGTATATTCCTTCCATTGTTACTGCTGTCTTTACTGTGCTGTATAGGGTTCAAATGTGATGCTTTCGATAGTAATAGGCTCCAGAGGCTTATCATTTTCATCTTTTTCTGCCGCCGCAATAGCATCTACCGCTTCCAGCCCTTCAAAGACCTGACCGAAAACAGTGTAAGCATTACCGAAAACATATTCCAGATGTACAGAACCGCCTTGCTCTCTGTAGTAATCCATAACAGTTTCAGGGAATACTTCTTTCAGCGTGAAATATTCATCACCAATGGGAATGCTCAGTTCTTCTTCGCTCTGATCTCTTGCATCTTCAATCTGTTTCAGTGCATCTTCAATCACAGATTTCTGCTGTACGATAAAGAACTGACTGCCGTTTGTGTTGGGGCCGCTGTTTGCCATTGCCACAGCACCTCTGAAATAATGCAGTTTTTCAGAAACTTCATCTTCAAAATCTTCGCCCCAGCAGCTTTCGCCGCCTCTGCCTGTGCCTGTGGGATCGCCTGTCTGAATCATAAAGTCCTCAATGACACGGTGGAAGGTCAGACCGTCATAGTAGCCGTCCTTTGCCAGTGTTTTGAAATTTTCCACAGCCTTAGGTGCTTCTTCGGGATAGAACATCATCTTCACAACGCCTTCGGAAGTTGTGATGACTGCAATTTCTTCTCCTTCTTCGGGCATCTGTGCCTGTAATATTGCAGACGTATCCACAACACCTGCAGTTCCATCTGTTTCTTCTTTTTCTTCTTTTTCTTCTGTTTTCTCTGCTTCCTGTGTCTGTTCTGTCTGTGTTGTTTCTGTATTTTCCGCAGTCTGGCTGCCGCATCCTGTAAATGCCAGCATTGCCGCCAGAATCAGCCCCAAATATCTCTTTTTCATATGTTATCCTCCTATATCTCTTTTTTTCATAACGTATATTGTATGCCTCAAAAAGAGATGCTGTCAATTTTTAAATTCTTACAAATTCCTTAAGAATCTGTGCGTTCTGTCAATACTCAATACATCACTCTGCGAATCTGCTGCATAACCGCCTGCAGACCGTCTTTTGTTCTGCATTTTTCCATGGTATCAATGTATACCTGTCTGTTTTCATACAGTGCCATAATCTCATTGATCAGTGTTTCCGCTGTCAGATCCTCTTCCTGCAGTACACGGGAAAAGCCCTGTTTTTCCACAGATTCCGCATTCAGAATCTGGTCGCCGCGGCTCGCCTTTGCAGACAGAGGAATCAGCAGATTGGGTTTTTTCAGTGCCAGCAGTTCGGAAATGGAGTTGCTGCCCGCACGGGATACCACCAGATCTGCCGCCGCAAGAAGATTGCTCATTTCTGTAGATACATATTCAAACTGTTCATAGTCATTTCTGCCTTCCAGTGTACGTTCTACGTTCCCCTTACCGCACAGATGGATGATATTAAAATGATCTGTCAGTACAGGCAGTGCTTCCCGCAGGCACTGGTTCAGCTTCACAGAGCCCTGAGAGCCGCCCATCATCATCAGTACAGGTCTGTTGCTGATGAAATTGCACAGCGCAAGCCCGTTGGATTTTACCCCCTCAAACAGCTCTCTGCGGATGGGTGTACCTGTATGCACGGCTTTTTTGGCAGGTACAAATTCCAATGTTTCGGGAAATGTGGTACAGATTTTTTTTGCAAAGGGCATTGCGATTTTATTCGCAAGCCCCGGTGTCATATCGGATTCATGGATAATCACGGGAATTCCCGCTGTTTTTGCCCCCAGCACAACAGGAACCGCTACAAAACCGCCTTTGGAAAATACCAGATCCGGTTTCAGCTTCCACAGCAGAGCAGAAGCCTGTGCAATCCCTTTGACCACACGGAACATATCCTTAAAATTTTCCTTGGAAGCGTATCTGCGCAGCTTCCCTGTGGAAATACCGAAATAGGGAATCCCCATTTCTTCGATCAGATCTTTTTCCATACCGTTTTCAGAGCCGATATACATAACCTCCCAGCCCTCTGCCTTCAGAAACGGAATCAATGCAATATTTGGTGTCACATGGCCGGCAGTGCCGCCGCCTGTCAGTACAACGCGTTTCTTATTCATATATAAAACCACCCTTTTTTAACTTCTCTTTTTGCCGCCCGTCCGGCGGCTTCCCCGATCTCTTTCGTATCTTTCTAAAGGTTCGCTCACGTTTCCCGAACCAATCTAACTATTTATTATATCATGAAATTCCTTTCTTTTCTATGGTTTCCTGTTCATTCTATCCGTTTTTGTCAAGGAAAGTGGCTCTTTTGCATAGGATAATAGAAATTGTATCCGAAAAGGAGATTCTTCCATGTACCCTTATAACAGAAATACACAGATTTACGAACGCACAAAAATACACAGCAAAGCAAAACATACGGAACCCCCCGCCGATCTTTCCACTGACCGCCGTCTGGAAGAACTGCTGATGCTTTCCCTGCAGGAAACAGCAGAGCTTGCTGGCATTTACGAAGCCCTGCAGAAAGAAGCTGTTTTCTCTAACGCACAGAATATCCTGAAAACAATGGAACTGGACGAAAAGAAGCATCTGCGCCGCCTGCGGGAAGTGCTGTTTCAAATCTACGGCACTACAGTTGATTCCCCCGCCGTTACTGCATCCGCCCCCTGTATGAATGGCACAGAGCTGATGGAGTGGCTCCTGCTCAGAGAAATGGATGACTGCACCTTTTACCGCAATCTGCTGCTTGCCATGCCCGAGGAAGAACTGCGGGATGCCTTTTTTGAAATCCTGAGCGACAAGCAGAACCACACCGCCGCCTTAAATCATCTGTATGCAAAATACTTTGTGTAAACCACTGGGAATCTATTCTTTTTTATGTTAGAATGTTTTATGAACATCCCTGAAAGGGAAATATCTTTTGATCGCCTGCGGCACAGGCAATACATTTGAATGAAGAAAGGAAGATTCCCATGAGCGACTGTATTTTCTGCAAAATCATTGCAGGAGAAATCCCCTCCGCAACTATATATGAAAACGAGGAATTCAAAGTAATCCTCGACAGATTTCCCTCCAACGAGGGTCATGTGCTGATTCTGACAAAGAATCACACACCCAATATTTTTGAAATCGACCCCGATCAGGCGGGCAGACTCTTCACACTGGCTTCCAGAATCGCAAGAGTGATGAAAAAGGAACTGGGCTTTGAACACATGAACGTACTGCAGAACAACGGCACAGTGGCAGGTCAGACAGTATTCCATTTCCACCTGCATCTGATCCCCCGTTATGAAAACGACGGTATTCAGGTTGGCTGGAAACCCATGGATCTGACAGATGAACAGATTGAAACAATGAGAGCAAGACTGGCAAAAGCTCTGTAATAAAAAAAATTAAAAAAGAGAGTGTTCTTTTGAACACTCTCTTTTTTTGCGGGGAAACTTTTTTTCTTGGGAAAAGATAGGCACCGCCAAGATAAAGGCGGCGGCGAAGCCGTTTTCCCGAAGGGAAAATGCCTGACAATCCCCGAACCCCTTCAAAAACCCGCTTGGAAGCAAGAAAACCGTGAG
>CALASU010000336.1 GCA_937888765.1 uncultured Clostridia bacterium
AGGGGAATCATTCCCCTCGCAGGGTGCTCGAGGGACAGCGTCCCTCGAAAAAATTACTCTTCTTCAAAGTGTACTACACCTACATAGTTCAGATTGCGGTATCTCTGTGCATAATCCAGACCATAGCCCACAACAAATGCATCGGGGATGGTAAAGCCGATATAATCCACAGGCACATCCACTACGTGACGCTCAGGTTTATTGAGCAGTGTCACGATCTTCAGGCTCTTAGGATTTCTTGCCAGCAGGAGTCTGCGCAGATGTTCCAATGTTCTGCCGCTGTCAATGATATCTTCTACGATCAGTACATTTTTGCCTTCGATGTCTTCGTCCAGATCCATTTTCACATTGATGACGCCGGAGCTTACTGTAGCATCACCATAGCTGGAAACACTCATAAAATTCATAGTTACGGGCATTTTCATTTTCTTCGCCAGATCGACCATTGTCACAACAGCACCCTTCAGCGTACAAACCAACTCTACCTGTTCATCGCCAAAATCCTTGTAGATTTCTTCAGCCAGTTCTCCCAGACGTTTGTCGATCTCCTCTGCAGAAAGCATAACTTCGATTCTTTCTTTCATTTCTGTACCCTCCGTATCTGAATGTATAAGTAGCGTTTTGTATTTTCATCGACAAGACAGCTCACAGAACGCCGAATCCCCGGAATCCAGAGAATCTCCTGTCCCATGGCAAGCAGCGGAAGTCTGTCCCGCTCCTCTTTTGGAATCTTCTCATCAATGAATACATCTTTTATTTTTTTTCTGCCGTTTTTCAGGCGTATAAAATCGCCTGTTCTTCTGGTACGACAGAAAAGACTTTCTCTTATTTTATCATAATCAAATACGTTCGTACAGATATCCTGCGAAATTTCGACAGATTCTTTGCTCTGCCAGATCCTGTAACACAGTCCCGCTTCTGCCACTTCTCCCTCTCCAGAGACGGGCAGTGCAAAGGAAAATCCCTCCTCTTTTGGGGCAGTTTCCCGAAAAAGCACAAGCACATCATAACGGTTTTCTGCATAGACCCCTCCCGAAAAGCTGCGCCGCTTCCCGCTCTGCTTTTCCAGCAGATCTTCCAGTGCTTGCAGCTGTATGAAAGAAGGCTCCGCAGATAAAAAACTCTGCATTCCCCGTCTGAGCACCCGCCGCCGCATAGCAGGATGCAGCGCCAGAAGAGCAGACCGCTGCAGCCGAATCTCCCCCGTCGGGGCATCCAGCCGCACAGCCTGCTCACAAAGCTCTGCCTGTTGTTCCATATAGTCTTCTTCTGCGGCAAGCAGGGAAGCTGTCTGTGCGATATGCTTTTCTGCCCTTGGATGGATTTCCTCCAGAAGCGGAAGCACTTTCAGACGGATTTTATTACGGGTATACAGCTCCTGCTGATTGGTAGCATCTTCCTGCCACAGAATCCCCTCTGCCCGACAGTAGTCCTCTATTTCCTCACGGCTGCAGAATAACAGAGGACGGCAGATGTTTTCCCGTACAGGAAGCATCCCTACAAGCCCTGTCATGCCTGTCCCGCGGCAAAGCCGCATCAGCAGGGTTTCCGCCTGATCCTTCTGATGATGGGCAACGGCAATCTGCCCATCCGCTCCCGCAAATTCGTTAAAAATCGCATAGCGCAGCAAACGCCCTGTTTCTTCCTCACCCAGACCGCTTTTTTTTGCTTCTGCTCTGACATCTATTCTTTTTACAGCACAGAAAACGCCCTTTTCCCTGCAGAACTGCTCCACAAAAGCCGCATCTGCATCCGCTTCTTCTCCCCGCAGTCCATGATGCACATGCACCGCCAGAAGCTGCCACTGCATTTCTTCCCGCAGTCTGCACAGAATCTGCAGAAGTGCCATGGAATCCACGCCGCCGGATACCCCGACAACGATCTTTCCGCCTTTTGGAAACATGGCATAGTCTGTTATGGTTTTTTTCACTTTTTCCAACATATTCGTCTTCCTTTCGGTTTGAACCGTATCATCACTTTACACGAATTTCAGAAAAAGCGCAAGTATACAACCCTATGCCCGTTTTTTCCAGAATCTCCCCGCAAGCACGGTCATATCATCTGCCCGTTCCTGCGGCAGTTTTTTCGCTTCCCGCAGGATATATTCTGCCACATCCTGTGGGTTTGCCATCGGCACAGCCTGCAGTCTGTTTTTCAGCCATGCCGCTGTTTTTTCTTCGCCGCCAATGGCATCCGTCACGCCGTCTGTCACCATAATGATCATATCCCCGTCTTTGAGGTGCAGTTCATTCTTCTCTACAGCCACCTGTTTGAGAATCCCCGCAGGCAGGGTTGCCGAGCGGAGGGAAATCACGCGGTTTCCCCGCCTGATATAAGAAGCAGCTGCCCCCAGCTTGATAAACTGGGCATGACCATCAAACAAATCCACATGACAGATATCCAGCGTGGCATAGGTTTCCTCTCCCCGTCTGAGGAGCAGGGCGGAATTGATCATCCGCACCGCCAGTTCACGGTCAAAGCCGGCTTCCGTGAACTGTTCCAGAAGTTCGATGGCAGTGCGGCTTTCCTTTGCCGCCCGTTCGCCCGTTCCCATGCCGTCGGAAAGTGCCAGCAGCATCGAACCATTTTCTGTCTGTAAAAATGCCGCCGCATCACCTACAGGCGTACCCTCTGCCGCAGGAGAAAAGACTGCCGCTGTTGTCACGGCAAATGCGGGTTCTTCCGCAAAATGGAGTGTACAGCTCCATTCCGCCGCATCACAGCTGCAGACCCCATCCTGCTGTAAAAGCATCGGGCAACCGAGTGTTCTTCTGACAATCGGCAGAATACTGTCTCGACAGGCACCCTTGCCGCCGCAAGCACCTGTTGTCAGACGTACCTGTCTGCCCTTGCCGTTTTTTTCTTCCGTCACAGTGACCTTCTGCGGACGAAAGCCCTCTTTTTCCAGTGCTTTCAGCAGTCTTTCCTCAGTTTCTTCCAGAAAAATGCAGTTCAGTTCCATCTGTCCCGAAAGTGTCAGCATAATTTCACTGACTGCGGAAAGCTGCTGTCCCACCAGTTCCCTGCATTCTGCCAGACGACTGCCCCACAGGCGATCCCGCCGATAGCCGTCATAGCTTTCGTTGACCGCCTGCACAAAGGCATCCACTCTGACACAGCTCTGCCGAAAGGAAAGCGGCACCTCTGCTGCCGTAACATAGCCCCGTTCCTCACAGCGGGATAATACAGAAAAGGTCATACTATAGGTCTGATACAGTTCACTCTCCCAGCAATACGGCACAAGCCCGCACCCCTGGCAGACCTTTTCTGCAATGGTATCCACCAGCTTTGTCAGCTCCCCTTTGTCCTTGTGTTCCCCCTCCTGCACAAAGGTTTTTGCCAACGCCTGAAACGCATCCGAAAAGCCGATCAGCTTTTCTTCTGTCAGTTCTTTCATTTTTGTGTATCTGTCCGCAGGGCTTTCTTTTTCCCAGAAGCCGCCCACTGCCTTTTCCAACAGGGTCTTCGGGAACAGAGAAAACAGAACCGCCCCGAGTATCAATCCTCCTATCCACATCGTATCCAGCAATTCCATATCTATGTAAAACAGAAAAATGCAGGGGGCAAGCACCACAGCCAGAGCAGAGGCCAACCTGCCCAGTCCTCTGACACAGCCCGCAAGCATCCCTCCTAAAGAGAGGGCAACAAAAAGCGGTAATTCCGCACCGCCTGTCAGAAACAGCAAAAAACCGAGGAACACACCTGCCGCCGCACCGCCGCCGGTTCCCTCCTGTCTTGCCGCCAGAAGTAAGAAAAATGCCGCCATGGCAGGCAGAAGCCCCTGCCGCAAAAACGGCTGTTCCAATGCCGACAGCCCTGCCAATGCACCGCCGCCCAGAAGCAATAAAGAAAAAATTTCTTCTCTGGTCAATACGGGATATTTCGGACGCTCCAGACAAAACAGAATCCCCTTTTGCACCAGCACACTCACAGCCAGTGTCAGCGCGGCTTCTACAGCCGTTACAGCAAAATGAAACCCAAGCCCACCCTGACTGAGTGCGTAAAAAACGCCGCCCAGAGCCATGGCAAATGCACCAAGGAGTGCTTTTTTCCCGGATTCCTCACGTTCCAGAAATCTTCCCAGTGTCATCTGCACCGCCGCCGCTGCCGCTAGAATCGCCCCTGTTTTCAGCGGTGCTACTCCGAAAGAACCAATGCCGATCACTGCATATACGCCCCAGAACAGCACCCCTTCGCCGAAAAATGCGGAGAGGTACGCCATACCCATCGGGCGTAAAATCTGTACGATCTCCATATGCCCCCATAAAAGCCCTAACCCGCAAAGCCCCACGCCTGCCGCCGCTTCCCTCCACGGTGGGGGCTTGCGTTTCTTTTTTTCGGGCAGGATTGCCCTGCCGAAAGAGGTGCTTTCTTCTGTATATTCCAAAGTGATATTTGTTTTTTCCATCTTTCTTTCCCTCCATACGCACATTGTAATCAAATATGCGTACTTTTTTTGTCAAAACGAGACGAAAGCAACAAAAAACAATTCGACAAAAACCTTGAGGGCGTTGCCCTCAAACTCCCAGCAGGGAAATAATTTCCCTGCACCCTTATACGCAAAAACGTTGCTTTTGCCAAGGAAATTGCAA
>CALASU010000337.1 GCA_937888765.1 uncultured Clostridia bacterium
AGTTCTGTTGTTTTCTTTTTATAGGTTTCCGTTACGCTGACCGCTTTGGCGTGTTCCTCTGCGGAAAAGGCTTTAACCGTTTCATAATTGGCAAAGCCATAGTCAAACAATGCGGCAGTATCCACATAATGCTCTGCACCATTGCACTTCATTACAACGGCAATCAGTTCGGTATTGTCCCGCTTTGCATAGGTAACAAGTGTATTCATGGCTTCTGTCGTAAAGCCGGTTTTGCCGCCAATGGCATCGGGATAATAATAAAGAGATCTGGAATTGAGCATCTGATGCTGTCCGTGCAGATATCTTGTTTCTACCTGTTTATTGGTAGGCGGGATTTCGTAATAGGTTTCACTCATAATAGAGCGATAGGATTCGTTCTGTAATAATGCTTTTGCAATCAATGCCATATCGCAGGCGGTGGTATAGTGGTTTTCATCATGCAAGCCGTTGGCATTGACGAAGTTTGTATTTTTACAGCCCAGTTCCTTTGCTTTTTCTGTCATATGCTTTGCGAAAGCTTCAATAGAGCCGTCCACATATTCTGCCGCACCGTTGGAGGCTTCGTTGGCAGAGCGGAGAATAATGGCTCGCACCACCTGCTCCAGTGTCAGGGTTTCGCCTTCCATAATGGCAATGTGTGCGCTGCCCGGCTCGATACTGTAGATGGCATCATGGGAAAATGTGATTTCATCTGACAGACTGCCTTTTTCCAGTGTCAGCAAAAGTGTCATCAGCTTTGTGATGCTGGCGGGATACATTTTCTGATCTGCATTTTTATCATATAATACCTTACCGCTGCGTGCATCCATCAAAACGGCTGTTTCGGCGGAAAGCGTCAGTGCATCTGCTGTTGCTTTTGTTTCTTCGGTTGTCTGTGTTGTTTCTGCTGTTGCTTCTGTAGGGTTTGCCCATACGGTCATCGCGGGAAGTAAAAAAGTTAAGATTCTTTTTTTCATACGGTTCTCCTGTTTTGTTGATTTGAAAAATAGAAGCATCTATGTTAAAATATTTATAGTATGCCTTGGAGTATCTTTTTGAAAAACAGATACCAGAAAATTATAGCAGAGATGACAGAAAAGAAAAAGGGGTTTTCATGAGAGTTGAATAAAAAAGAGCGAAATCCCGACAAAAATCGGGAATGGATGAAGGTCTGTGCAGTGCTTCTGTTTTTTCTGATCAGCGGCAGTTTCTACAGTTACAGCGTTTCCAGTGGGGAGCTTTCTTTGGGAAGAAAAACCACTGTTGTGGAACTGAAACAGCCGACAGAAGCTGTATCTGTACAGAAAGTATTGGGAAAAATCAATATCAATACGGCTGATGCGGAAGAACTGATGGCTTTGGACGGCATTGGGGAAAAGATAGCAGGAAGGATCATAGCAGACAGAGAGGAAAATGGAGCTTTTTCTCAGATTGAAGACATCAAACGGGTGTCAGGGATTGGAGAAAAGACCTTTCAGAAAATAAAAGAAGAGATTACAGTGGAAGAATAGGAGGCTGAAAGATGGCATATCGAATTTTGGTAGTAGATGATGAAAAGCTGATCGTAAAAGGGATCAAATTTTCTTTGGAACAGGATGGCATGGAAGTAACAACAGCATACGACGGGGAAGAAGCAATGCACTATATTAAGGAAGGCTCTTTTGATCTGGTGGTGCTGGATGTGATGCTGCCTAAGATGGACGGTCTGGAGGTTTGTCAGCAGACAAGAGAATTTTCGCAGATTCCTATTATCATGGTAACGGCAAAGGGCGAAGATATGGATAAGATCATGGGGCTGGAATACGGTGCAGATGATTATATCACAAAGCCCTTCAATATTCTGGAACTGAAAGCGAGAATCAAGGCAATCCTTCGCCGCAGTGTGAAAAAAGGAACCGCAGAAGCAACACCTAAGAATGTGATGAAAGCAAGAGAGCTTGAGCTTTCCTATGACAGCAGACGGGTATTTATCAGCGGCAGGGAAGTGAATCTGACAGCAAAGGAATTTGATCTGCTGGAACTGCTGATGGAAAATCCAGGCAAGGTATACAGCAGAGAGAAACTTCTGGATACCATCTGGGGCTATGATTACCCCGGCGATGCCAGAACTGTAGATGTCCACGTTCGCCGTTTGCGTGAAAAAATAGAAGCAAACCCCAGCGAACCCAAGTATATCTTTACAAAATGGGGAGTTGGTTACTATTTTAATTAAGAAGAATGAAAAAGATATGCCTTTTATCAGTCTGCGGTGGATTTTGCTGTTTGGCTATGCAGTGGCGGGCATTTTGCCGTTGCTGCTTCTGGCGAGCACACTGCTGCATTCGGTGCAGGGATATTTTGTAGAAGAGAGGAAGAAGGAACTGCTCAGTCAGGCAAATGTTATTTCGGGTCAGCTGGCTTCTTCGGGCTTTTTATTTGAGGAAACGGGCAGAAATGAGTTGGAAGAGATCATTCTGGAAACAAGTCAGCGGGAGGATTTTCGTATTCTGGTACTGGATGCTTCCTGTGTAGTTGTTTATGATACGGGCTATGAGGATATCGGAAAAACCTTTTTGCTGCCAGAAGTGATTGATGCACTGGAAAACAAGGATACGGCAAGAGAACAGGCAGACGGTACGGTATATGCGGCGGCTTCTATTATGGGAAAAGCGGACAGCCGTATCGGGGTGGTTCTGATTGCGGATGCACTGACAGAGGTGCAGAATACGATTGTGGATATTGCAAAGGAATCCTATGTCCTGCTGGGCTGTCTGGCAGTATTGGTATTTATCCTTGGGTTTGTTATTTCCAAAATTTTTACAGAACCAGGAAAGACTTCAAATAGTCAAAGCTATCTTGAGAAAGAAAAACAAAGCTGAAAGTATCACATGTGTTG
>CALASU010000338.1 GCA_937888765.1 uncultured Clostridia bacterium
GAGATCCTATGGATCTTTCTTTTTTCAGTTGTTCAATTTCATTTTACAATTAACCATTTTTTTCATTTTTATCTTTCCCCGTTTACAACGTCAGTCTGATTGTATCATTCCCGTTTTTCAGATCGAATTCTTCACCAAGCAGGCCATCCCGTTTACACGCCTGTATCAGTGCTTCCATTTCTACAGATAAATCTAAAATATCGTCTGCAAACAGATTCTCATACTGCTTCTGCATCGCCAGATTGATTTCCTGCAGATGGGTAATCGTTTTTTCTGTCATTTCCACATTTGGCACGCCGCTCTGTTCCAGTCGCACATATTTTGTCAGAATGCTTTCCAGAGTGGGCAGATAGTAATTCAAAAACTGCCGTACCGTACGCATATCCTTTGGCTGTTCTTTCAATACCTTTAAAGTACTATCAGCCGTATTGCAGATTCCTTCACTTATGTCACGCACCTGCAGATTTTTTACTTTTACTGTCATGGTGCGCAGTTCCAGTACACTGCGTCTGCCCTTGTTCAGTATTTCGTTAACAGATGCATCTGTTTTCTGCACAGGCTCTGTTTTCTGTGCGGTCTGTGTTTTTTCTGTCTTTGTTTCTTCTGTAGTGTGTTTTGCCGTCTTTTTGATGCCTTTAAAGGCAAAAAACACCACCAGACCAACTACCAACACGATTCCGAAAACAACAAAACCTGCTGCCCCAAGCAGTAATGCAAGTGCCGGACCTCCACCGAATAACAGACCAACGACCAAAACCAGCAGAAGGAATTTAAAAAACAGATTATTACCCATTACCTTTTCCTCCTTTCCCGCTCTTTATTTTCCGACACTCAGTAATTTTCCTTTCAGTTCTGTTTCAATACGAACCAGCTCTGTTTCTGCTGTTCTGCGTTTCTGTCTGCCATCTTCCTGAATACGAAGCACTTCATCCAGTGTGCTGATAAGCTGTTCGTTTGTGTATTTTACAGTTTCCATATCAATAATGCCTCTTTCGCTTTCCTTTGCTACTTCGAGTGTACCCATTTTCAGCATCTCTGCATTTTTGCGAAGCAGGTCATTTGTCAGATCTGTCACTTCTCTCTGTGCTTCCATAGCCTGTCTGGAATGTTCCATGCCAAGTGCCAGCACCATCTGATTTTTCCACAGAGGAATGGTGTTATTGATTGTAGACTGGATTTTTTCAGACATTACGGCATTCCCCGCCTGAATCATTCTGATCTGTGGTGCCATCTGGATGCTGATGGTACGTGTCAGTTCCAGATCATGCAGTTTTTTCTCAAATCTGTCACACATCCCTGCATAATCGCTCACTGCCTGTGCATCCTGCGGCTGTCCGGAAAGTGCCGCATCTTCACGCATTTTAGGCAGGGTAATTGTACGTTCCTGTTCCAGCTTCTGTTTGCCCGCCAGAATGTACATTGTCAGTTCCTTAAAATATGTCAGATTTGCTTCATACATCTTGTCCAGCATGATGATGTCTGTCAGCAGCTGATTCTGATGTCCTTCCAGTTGTCCTGTAATACGGTCAATGTTTACTTCCACATTGTCATATTTTGCTTTCATAGTAGCAAGACGGTTGCCGGACTTTTTGAACAGACCGAAAAAGCCCTTTTCTTCTTCGGGTTCTATAGAAAATCCTTTCAGCTCTGCCACAAGGTTTGCAATCATATCACCTGTCTGTCCCAGATCCTTTGTACGAACACCCTGCAGCACATTGTCAGAAAAATCTGCCACTTTTTTCTGGCATGCCGCACCATACTGCAAAATAATCGCAGAATTATGCAGGTCAATTTTTTCGCAGAAATCGGCAACCATTTTCTGTTCTTCCGCAGACAGAGGTGTTTTCTGCAGATATTCCGCTTCCAGCTGCTCAGGTGCAGGCACAGGTGCGGGTTCTGCCGCAGTTTCCATGGGGTCAGCAATACCAAGCTCTAATGTAATAGGTTTATTTTCATCAAACATAACGATCTTCCTCTCTCATCCGAAACATTTGCTTTTATACTACCGTTCCACAGAGCTCCCGATTTACTGCTTTTGCATTATATCCGCAGGGTCCTGCAATATGGATTCATATACCCCATCTTCCGCATAGCTTTCTCTGTGGAATCCACAGCCTGCCATTTCTTTCAGCAGGCTTGCTCCCTCTTTGCTCAATTCATATATATTCATAGTATACTCGTTATCATTTGCAGATTCAATATAAAGGAAGTAATTTTCTTTTCCCCCCTCTTTGGTACATACAAAATAAGGAACAAAGGCATCTGCATACAGATTTTCCAATATCATCTCATCATTCAGCCAGCAGTTCATTTTTTCCTGTTTCTTCTCGTCATCAAAATAACCGAATACACTTACACTGTCTGCCTTTCCGTCTTTGGGTTCAAAATCAAATTCATGCTCGCTGAAATCCAGTCTGACAGCATATCCGTTTTTCGGAGACAGCATATAGGCTTCATGGAACAGCTCCGGATGCTCCGCAAAGGAAATTTTTGCTGTCAGCAGTCCTGCCGCATAGGAAGCAATTTCATAGGGATTAAAATAAATCGTAATCCCTTCATAATCCATCGTCCAGTTATATTCTTCTACCAGATAGCCTTCCAGACTTTCCTCCAGCCAGGAAAAATCTTCATAGTCCAGCTCTTCTGTATATCTCTCTGTAATGCTTTCTGCTGTCAGTTGGGGAATCCGATTCATGTCCGTTACCACATCACTGAGCAAAAGCACTTTCCCACTGTTCGGATCAAGATTAACACCCCATGAACCATACATACCATGTGCCCCGCCTGTAAAACAGCTGTTGTCCTTGCGAATGCTGACAATATTGTTATCTGCCCTCTGCACAGAGATGTCATTTTCATCATAATATTCAAAATCCATCTCATCCTCTGCTGCCCATTCTATCATCTCAGCCTTGGTTTCTGTAAACAACTCTCTGTCTTCTTCCCGCATAGTGTCAATTACTTCTGCCAGAGCAGGATACTGCGCAGCAGATTCTGCAGAAAGCCGCAGACTGTCATAGCTCCCTGTAAAAACATCTTCTTCCGCAGCAGACGTTTTTTTCCAGAAGAGTTCCAGCGGAATCGCATACTTTGTCGGATCAATCTCTTCCTGTTTCTGTTCTGCCGGTTCTGTTACTGCACCTTTTTCAGGTACTTCCGCTGTCTGTTCTGCACCACCACATCCCGAAAACAGCATCGTAACTACCAATACCATAGAAAGTACTTTTTTCATACTAATCCCCCTGTTCTTTATTTCTGTGCTATTTTTCTATTGTGCTTACAGCAATCAGCATTTCTCCAGAGCAACCCGAAATGCGATTTTTCTCGTTGTTTCAAATCGGTCAAACTGAATCACATATGCGGATTCTTCTTTCTCAATGCCGATAATCTCTCCTTCTCCGAAAACAATATGCCTTACCCTCTGCCCAACAGAAAGCTCTGCTCCTTTTTCCGCCGTTTCCATCACACGAACCTTATGTCCGATATACGCCTTTGCTTCCCGAATCAGCCCTTCATCGGGCTGTTCTTCATATGTAAGCAGATCCTGCCGAATATCCAATAAAAAGCGGGACGGGTACCGCGGCGAGCTGTCGAAATTCCTGCCTGCCGCTTCCGAAAGAAACAG
>CALASU010000339.1 GCA_937888765.1 uncultured Clostridia bacterium
TAAAAGCCCAACGTCTCCCCTGGCGTTGGGTTCTCTTTTTATTTTAAGCATAAAAAGGGGGTGGAAATTTTTTCCATCCCCCTCTTTTGTGCTGCACCGATTTACAAAACAAATTTCTCCAGTACCTCTGCTACGCCGTCTTCTTCACAGGTTCTCTCTGTTACATAATCCGCCGCCGCTTTTACAACCGCTTCCCCATTCTGCATGGCAACGCCAAGCCCTGCCCGTTCGATCATGGACAGATCATTTTCGCTGTCGCCGATGGCAATGGTATCCGCCAGAGCAACACCCGCTTCTTTTGCTGCCGCTTCCAGTGCATCGCCCTTGCTGACATCTGTTCTGACAATTTCCATATAAATATCACTGGAAAAAAAGGTATGCAGTTCTTCCCCCAGATAAGGCCTGATTTTTTCCCGCAGTTCCATAAGAACTTCTTTTCTGCCGCTGACAAGGCATTTTGTAAATTCGCCATCATAGTCTGTCGGCTCTTGCAGTACCCACAGATCTGTACCCATCATTTTCACATATTCCTTTACCATATCGGTCACGGTTTCTACCATGAAATTGCGGTCATCATAATAAAACATTTCCAGACCCAATTCCCGTGCCAGTTTTGCCACAGGCAGCATTTTTGCGGGAGAAAAGGCTTTTTTCTGCACCAGACGCATATCTTTGAGATCATACAATGCCGCACCATTCTGACAGATAACATAGCCTTTTTTGCCGATCAGCCCCAGTTCCTCCAGAAAACGCTCTACCCCGAACACGCCACGGCCTGTGCAGATCACGAAATCCACACCCTTGTCCACAGCCTTGCGGATTGCGGCTGTGTTTTCCACAGAAAGCCGGATTCCTTCGTATAACAATGTTCCATCCATATCTGAAAATACCATTTTATAAGACATTTTACACCTTTTTCCTTTCTGAAATACCTGTGGATAATGTGGTTAAATTTGTGGATAACCTTATGGATAACCCATCTTACAAAAAGTTATCCACAAAATGTGGAAGATTTCACGAGTTATCCACAGATTTTTTCCACAATATTTTTCTTCTGTTTATAAAAAAGAAGCCCGCTTGACGGGCTTCTCTCCCGCCTGCGGCGGTGTCGCTTGCGACTAACTACCTTGCCGCCGCAGTGCGATCCCCCGGAGGGTTTTTACTCTATAAGAAACGAAGTTTCTTATAGAGTAAAAAAAGAGGAGAGCTCTCCTCTTTTTTATTCGTCCTTCTGTAAATCCTCCAATACAGTTTCCTGTTCAACAGCTTCTTCTGCAAATGCCGATACAGGATCTAATATTTCGCTGTGAATCGGTTCTCTGAGTGCCTCCGCAAGGGCAAGCACTTCCATATTCTGTTCGGCGGCTTTTACCGCTTCTCTTTTTTTCAGGATTGCTTCTGCCGCCGCAATTTTACCTGCCAGTGTTCCTTCCCGCAGGATCAGTTCGCGTTCTTCCTGTGTCACATCGCCGATAGAAGCCATTTTTTCTCTATGCTTCGCTTCTATCGTATTTTCATTGGCGGCTTTCTTCGCTTCTGTTGCTTTTTCCAGATCTTCCAGAGAAATCTGGTTTTCAGCTACATCTTTATCCTTTTTACGGAAAATCGGTTTGAAGCGCAGTTTTACTACTTTTTCATGCTTAGGTGTATATGCTTTTTTCTGCGCCAGTTCTACCGCCTGTATTTCTTCCTCAGAAAGCATGTAAGTGCTGACTCCCATTTCGATGGGCTTCGCATAGGTAAAAGAGCCTGTACGGCTATGAATCCCATTCAGCACAACACCATTATCCTCTGCATCCAGAAGAGCTAGGGCAAAACAGAGATTGCCGCCCATTTCATCAAAGGGATTATAACGAATCAGCCCTACCTTCTGAATCTGTGTTTTAAAGGTCTGGTCAATATCTGTTACCATATCCAGCAGCTTGCTGTATTTTTCTTCTATCTGCTTGGAACTTTCAAAATATTCATCCAGCTTCTGCTCCAGATTCATAGAGGGTCTTTTACCCGTTCCCATAAAGAAATCGTATCGTTTTTTCTGTCTGCCTAATTTCACAAACAGCACGATACACAATATAAACAACACAACGACAGCCACCGCCAGTCCCAGCAGGAGCATCGTCATCATTTCCTGTGTGAGTGTAATCATCATCATTTACTTCAATTCCTTATTGTCTTTTTAAGAGCACCAAAAGACGCTCCAGATCTTCTTCCGAATAGTATTCGATTTCAATTTTACCCTTGCCCTTTTTGCCTGTAGGTTTCAGCTTTACCTTTGTGGAAAAAATGGATTTCAGTTCTTCTTCCATACTGCGGTACGCCGCCGCTTTTGCATCAGGAACAGCTTCTTTTTCCTCGGGCTGTTCTTCCTGCTTCTGCTGGTATGCTTTTACCATCGCTTCTACTGCACGCACGCTCAAGCCTTCTGCCAGAATTTTTTCTGCCATTGCAAGCTGTACCTCTCCATCGGCAACAGGAAGCAATGTACGGGCATGACCGCCCGTCAGTTTATTTTCAATGACAAGCTGACGCACCCTTTCATCCAGCTGCAGCAGACGCATTGCATTTGTGATTGCAGAACGGCTTTTACCAACCTTCTGTGCAATCTGTTCCTGACTCAGCTGAAACTCTTCCTGTAAACGGTAATAGCTTTCTGCTTCTTCAATAGGGTTCAGATCCTCCCGCTGCACATTTTCCACCAGTGCCGCTTCAAAGGCTTCTGCTTCCTCCCATTTTTTGACCACTACAGGGATTTTATCCATGCCTGCAATTTTTGCCGCTCTCCAGCGGCGTTCTCCTGCAATCAATTCATAGTAGTCCCCATTTTTCTTTACGACTACAGGCTGAATCATACCATAGGTTTTCAGAGAAGCCGCCAGTTCTTCCAGAGCGGTTTCGTCGAAATACTTCCGAGGCTGTTTGCGGTTTGGTTCGATCAGGTCGATATCCAGTTCTGCTTTTGCTTCCTCAATGCGTTTTGCAGGAGCAGCTTTCATGTCTTCCAATTCTGTATTGATAAGAGCATTGATCCCAAGCCCTTTCATGCCCAGACCTTTCTTTTTGACTGCCATATCACTTCCACTCCTTTTCCATGACTTCTTCGGCCAGCAATGCGTATGCCTCTGCGCCCTTGGATCTGGGGTCGTACAGATGAATCGGCAGACCATGGCTGGGTGCTTCGCCCAGACGTACATTTCTGGGGATAATGGTACGATATACATTCTGTGCCAGACTGCGTTTTACTTCTTCCACTACCTGCAGAGAAAGGTTTGTTCTGGCATCGAACATGGTAAACACGATCCCCTCAATTTCCAGTTCAGGGTTCAGGCGTTTCTTCACCAGATTAACGGTATGTAAAAGCTGTTCCAGACCTTCCAGAGCGAAGTATTCACACTGAATGGGAACGAGAACCGTATCTGCCGCCACCAATGCATTGATTGTGATTAAGTTCAAAGAAGGAGGACAGTCAATGATAATAAAGTCATAGTTGTCCTTAATTTTCTCCAGTTCTTCACGGATGATAAATTCTCTGTCATCCTTGCCAATCAGTTCGATTTCTGCACCTGTCAGATTGATATTGGCAGGCACAACCTCCAGACCTTCCACGCAGGTCGGCTGTTTTACCTCATCCATAGAGGCATCTCCCAAGAAAATATCATAGATTGTCAGAGGTACGCCGTTTTTATCCAGACCCAAGCCGCTTGTGGTATTGCCCTGCTGATCTGCGTCAATTGCCAGCACACGCTTGCCCTCTGCCGCAAGGCAGGCAGAAAGATTGATCGCGGTTGTAGTCTTGCCCACGCCGCCTTTCTGATTTGTTACTGCGATAATTCTTACTTTACTCATTTCCTTCCACCTTTCGTTCTTGAGGGCGTTGCCCTCAAACTCCCTGTTAAAACCCTGAGGGGCGCCGCCCCTCAAACTCCCCGCAAGGGCATAATGCCCTTGACCCTATACGCAGAAACTTCGTTTCTGCCGAAAAAAATCCGATAACTTAGCCGAAAGCAAATAAAAGTTTTTCGATTGTTTAAAATTCTGTAAACCATTGTACCATAAAACCATAGAAAAAGCGATGTTTCACGTGAAACATCGCCCAAAAGTTTCTACAAATTATTTTTTTGTTTTTCATATGTTTCACGTGAAACATCTCCTATTTGTGAAACACTGTCGTTTGCTGTCGTTTTTTATTTGAAAATCTGAGGGAACTGCAGCTTTTTCACTTCCCCATTTTCCTTTTCTTCAAACTTGCCGAATACAGGGAGCGCATTGTGAATGACCTTTACTTCCAACGGCATGTCAGGCCCCAGTTCCCCGTCAACTGTGGATTCCATGATGTTAAAGTTTTCATCCAGACATTCGATTTTGAAATAGTTATCCTTGATATACAGTATATTTTTATCGTTGATATGCTCCCCTGCCAGCATCTTCAGAAACAAGGGTGTCATTTCATACAGAGGTTTTCCTTTAATGGCAACCAGTTCAAATTTCCCGTCTGTTACCTCAGATTCTGGAGAAACTTTTGTGAAGCCGCCTGTCCCTGCGCTGTTCATAATCATATACAGATACAGATCCTCTTCAATGACCTCTGTGCTTGTGGTAATGCGGAACGGAATTTTATGAAAATTCGTTGTAATCTGTTCTACCCCCTTCAGATAATAGGACAGATTCCCCAGTGCATTTTTCAGATCCTTATCTACTGTCTGGGATACATTCGTCAGCAGACCGCCTGCACAGACATTGATGAAATAAATCTCATCATTTACAATGCCCAGATCAATTTCTACAGGTTCTGTAGATACAATCGTACGGCAGGCATCCTCTACCTTTCCTGTTTTAAAGCCCAGATATGTTGCAAAGTCATTTGCCGTACCGGAAGGGATGATCCCCAGCGGTCTTTTCAGACCACGCTTCATCATGGCATTCAGTACAATATTGACTGTGCCGTCCCCGCCGGAAGCTACGATAATATCATAGACATCGTCCATCTGTGCAATATGCGTATCAATGTCCCCCGGCTGCAATGTGCGAAATGGATGCACCTCATAGCCGCCCTCCTGAAAGACACCGATACAGGTATCCAATTCATTTTTAAAGCTCTTATTGCCTGAAAAAGGATTGTAGATCAATTTCAGCTTTTTCACACAAATACCCTTCTTTCATTTACAAAATTCAACTGTTTTAACAAATATTTCCAATGATAAAACAGGGAAAGCAAAATAGCTGAAACAGCTATTTTGCTTTTAACCATAAATCTATGTTTTGATTACATCTGTTCGGGTGCACCGATACCCAGCAGACGCAGACCTTCCATCAGCACTGTTTTTACAGCAAATACAACCGCCAGACGAGCCTGTCTTACTTCTGCTTCACTGCTCAGAATGGGGTTATCGTGATAGAATTTATTGAACGCCTGAGAGATTGCAACCAGCTGTCTTGCCACAACAGAGGGTTCCAGCTTCGCCGCCGCATCCTTAATTTTGTCAGGGAATGCTTCCAGCAGTTTGCACACATCCAGTGTTGCTTCATCTTCCAGTGCTGTAAAATCGATGTTTTCAAAGGACAGTTCCCCTGCACGTCTTAAGATAGAACATGCTCTTGCGTGTGTGTACTGTACATAAGGGCCTGTTTCGCCGTCGAAGTTCAGCATACGTTCCCAGGAGAATACAACGTCTTTGATTCTTGTATTATACAGATCATTGAAGATAACAGCACCGATACCAACCTGTTTTGCAACTTCTTCTTTATTTTCCAGATTTGCATTCTTTTCTTCGATGATGCGTTTTGTTTCACTGCAAGCCTGATTCAGCAGGTCTTCCATCAGAACAACGTTCCCCTGACGAGTAGACAGCTTACCGCTTTCCAGAGAAACCAGACCAAAAGGAACGTGAATCAGATCTTTATACCAGTCATAGCCCATTTTGTGGATAACTTCAAACCACTGTGCAAAGTGCAGGTTCTGGTCCAGAGCTGTCAGATAGATACATTTATCGAAGTCGTATGTTTTCTTACGGTACAGTGCCGCAGTGATGTCTCTTGTTGCATACAGTGTACCGCCGTCCTTACGGATAATCAGACAGGGAGGCATATTGCAGTCTTCCAGATCAACGATCATCGCACCTTCGGATTCTTGCAGCAGTTCTTTTGCTTTCAGTTCTTCCACAACAGCGTCCATTTTGTCATTGTAGAAGGATTCGCCTGTGTATGCGTCGAATTTTACGCCCAGCATTTCGTATACTCTTTCAAATTCCTTGATGCT
The DNA here is from genome assembly GCA_937888765.1 of uncultured Clostridia bacterium. Taxonomy (GTDB): domain Bacteria; phylum Bacillota; class Clostridia; order Lachnospirales; family Anaerotignaceae; genus Anaerotignum_A. Next base: position 6,254 of record CALASU010000339.1, read on the forward strand.
GATATCATAGAACCATTTCCACAGTCTGAGTGCTTCTTCGTCGCCTTCCTGCATTTTTACAAACCACAGTCTTGCTTCGTCATCCATTTCGGGATGTTCTTTTGCTTCATCGTGGAATTTTACGTAAATACGCATCAGTTCCTGAATGCCGTCTTTTTCTACCGCTTCTTCACTGCCCCAGTTTTTGTAAGCTACGATCAGCTTACCGAACTGTGTACCCCAGTCGCCCAGATGGTTTACGCCTTCACAGTTGTAGCCCAGAGCTTCGTGGATTTTGTAGATTGCGTTACCGATTACTGTGGAACGCAGATGACCTACATGGAAAGGCTTTGCAATATTAGGGGAAGAATAGTCGATCACGACAGTTTTGCCGTTACCCATATCGCTTTTGCCGTAGTTTTCTTTCTGTTCCAGTACTGCTGTCAGTACTTCTTCAGCGTATACGCTTTTGTTTACGAAGAAGTTGATATATGCACCAACCACTTCCATTTTTGCGATGAAATCGGGTTTTTCGATTTTTTCGATCAGTTCGTTTGCGATCATAGGGGGTGCTTTGCGGAACACCTTTGCCAGACGGAAGCAGGGGTAAGCAAAATCGCCCATTTCCTTCTTCGCGGGGACCTCTACTGCCGCCGCTGCATCCTCTACGGAAATTTCAGCCGCTGCAGCTAACAGCTTTGCAATTTCTATTTTAAAATCCATTTGTTTAACCTCCAGAAATTTACAGATAAAATTTGGACATACTCTCTTTAATATAGCACAAACAAAGCAGAAACGCAAGATTTGTAATTCGAGAGACGCTGTCCCTTGAGCTCCCTGCCAAATGGGTAACCCCTTTTAACGTTCATCCGATAATCCCAAAATATAATCTGTACTGACTTTATAATACTGTGCCAATTTAATTACTGCCCAGACAGGAATCTCATGTATTCCTTTTTCTTGTCCCATAGTTCCACTTGTATCTAAAAGAACAATCAAATCCATCTCTTCTGATTTTGGCACAGAACTTTGGAGTTCCTGTGCCAAAACATAACTTAAACTATTCTGAAAGAAAAACAAAAAAAGAAATACAACAATTATTTTCCATTTTTTCATAAACAGCTTTCTCCTCTTTTCATGCAAAACAATACTTTTTTACATTTGATTAATTTTTTCTATTACTACTTTGCATATTCTTCTTCTCTCTTCATCAATCATACTAATACTATCTCGTAAATTTCTTTCTTCTATATTATGATTGTCTTTTAGTTGTATCTCTATATTTACCTTTTTTCCATCTTCTAGCTCTACATCTAAATCTACATTAATACCTTTACACTTAACTTCCAATTCATTAATATCTTTAATTAATTCATCTTCACCAGTATTATCTAACTCTTTTTTTAATACCTCTACTTCCTTTTCTTCCTCTAATAAAGAAACTCTAATTTTATCAACATTTTGATATAATACTTCTATATTATTTCATACCATTTTCCTTCTTATATTTCAATATGCTACTTTAGTACAGATAATAATTGTTACATTTTTCCTTTTACGGAAGGTAT
>CALASU010000340.1 GCA_937888765.1 uncultured Clostridia bacterium
GCCCAGATAGCTCAGTCGGTAGAGCAGCGGACTGAAAATCCGCGTGTCGCTGGTTCGATTCCGGCTCTGGGCACTTTTTTATTCTCAAAGAATTTCGCAAAGCGAGATTCTTTTTTTATGATAAATTTACTCTAAATAACAGGGATGGAAGCAGATGGTTCTTGCTTTCGTCCCTTTTTCTTGTTATGCTAAAGGGCGAATACATTAAAAAACAGAAAGGCGGGCGGAGATGAAAAAAGGAGATCTGATACTGATTGTGGTGGTACTGCTGGCGGCAGCGGGCGTATATCTTTTTTATTCCGCAGGGGCCGATGCGGGTAATGGTGTGACTGTTACCGTAGACGGACAGGAAGAAGCATTTCTTTCTCTGGAATCGGATGATACGATTCGAATTGATACAGAGGATGGTTATAACGTGATTACCGTACAGGACGGCGAAGTATTTCTGACGGAAGCTGACTGCCGTGACCAGATCTGTGTGGAGCATAAGAAGATTAGCAAGGTTGGCGAAACCATTGTCTGTCTGCCGCATAAGCTGGTGGTGGAAATCGTAGGGGACGAGCCTGCGGAATTTGATGCGGTGGTGATGTGATGGATTCTAAAAAAATTCCATATTATGGGTTGTTTGCCGCATTGGCAATCTTAATGGGGTATGTGGAAATGATGATTCCCGTACCTGTACCCATTCCCGGAGTTAAGCTGGGGCTTGCCAATGTAATTATCATTATTATGATGTATTTTATGGATACGAAAAGTGCATTTTTTGTATCCCTGATCCGTGTATTGCTGTCGGGTCTGCTGTTTGCGGGCTTTGCGGGGCTTTTATACAGCCTTGCGGGGGCAACGTGCAGCTTTGCCGTGATGGCACTGCTCAAAAAAACAAAGATCTGCAGTATTGTAGGCGTTTCTGTTGCAGGCGGTGTGTTCCACAATGTGGGGCAGATCATTGTGGCGGCGCTGGTGGTAGAAAACGTGAAAATGGCGTATTATCTGCCGTTTCTGCTTGTCAGCGGTGTGGTAACGGGGATGCTCATTGGTATCGTGGCAAAAACAGCGTTGGGGTATCTCAAAAGAATTTAAAATTTGTATGAATACCGTATACAATCGCACGAAAATGTTGTAAATTTTCCGTAAAAACTGACGAAATCCACAAAAAGAAAGAAATTCAAAAAGCCCCCCTTGAACAGGGGGCTTTTTAGTGATAAAATCGTTTCAATCAATACTTAACGTGTACTTAAAATTGGCGTAATATACTAAAAAATCAGAACAATTACAGGAGGAGAAACAAAATGGCAACTTTTTTCACAGAACCATCCAGAACCTTCAGCGAATTTCTGCTGGTACCCGGCTATTCCACAAAACAATGTATGGTTGACAACGTAAGCCTGAAAACACCCGTTGTAAAATTCAAAAAAGGCGAAAAACCCGCTCTGGAAATGAACATCCCTCTGGTATCCGCAGTTATGCAGGCGGTATCCGATGACAAAATGGCAGTGGCTCTGGCGAAAGAAGGCGGCATTTCCTTCATTTTCGGCTCTCAGTCCATCGAAAGCCAGGCGGCAATGGTAGCAAGAGCAAAATCCTACAAAGCAGGCTTCGTTATCTCTGATTCCAATATCAGCCCCGAAAGCACACTGAATGACATTCTGGCTCTGAAAGCAAGAACAGGTCATTCCACAGTAGCGGTTACAACAGACGGTACAGCACAGGGCAAACTGGTAGGTATGGTAACAAGCAGAGATTACCGTGTAAGCCGTATGGAAGGTACAGAACTGGTTAAGGATTTCATGACACCTCTGTCTGAACTGATCACAGCTCCTTCCGGCACATCTCTGAAAGAAGCAAACAACATCATCTGGGACAACAAGATCAATCAGCTGCCCATCATCGACGCAGAAGGCAGACTGGAATATCTGGTATTCCGTAAAGACTACGACAGCCACAAAGAAAATAAAAACGAACTGCTGGATGCAGACAAACGTTATGTTGTAGGCGCAGGTATCAACACAAGAGACTATAAGGAAAGAGTACCCGCTCTGGTAGAAGCAGGCGTTGACATCATGACAATCGACTCCTCCGAAGGCTACAGCGAATGGCAGAAAGATACTCTGGAATGGATCAGAGCAACATACGGCGATTCCGTAAAGGTTGG
>CALASU010000341.1 GCA_937888765.1 uncultured Clostridia bacterium
CTTACAGGTTTTCCCATAAAAGTTCTTTTTTCGCAGCCGTAACAAGGATTGTTATTCATTCCAGCTTTCAGCCTGCTTTAAAATCCAGTCTGCCAGCTGTTCAATCCCTTCTCCCGTCTTTGCGGATACGAACAGAATTTCAATCTCAGGATTTCTCATTTTCGCATTTGCAATGACTTTTTCACGGTCAAAATCAAAATATTCCATGACATCAATCTTATTGATAACAAGCAGATCACAGGTTTCATACATCAGAGGATATTTCAGCGGCTTATCATCCCCCTCCGGTACAGAAAGAATCGTCATGTTCTTCACTGCTCCTGTATCAAACTCCGCAGGACAGACCAGATTGCCTACATTTTCGAGAATGACCAGATCTACATCCGCAGTCCCCAGTTCACGCAGTCCCTGTCTTGTCATATCTGCATCCAGATGGCACATACCGCCCGTGTGAATCTGAATTGCTTTTACACCTGCTTTCAGCATCGTTTCCGCATCCACAGAAGAATCAATATCCGCTTCCATAACAGCCATTCTGATTTTCCCCTGCAGCTGTTTCGCCAGCTGTAATACTACCGACGTTTTCCCCGAACCCGGAGAAGACATCATATTCAGCAGAAATGTTTTTTCCGCTTTCAGCGTATCTCTCAGCCTCTGTGCATCTTTGTTGTTATCTTCAAATACGCTTTCCTTTACTTCAATGATTCTTACTTCGTCCATCTTCTGTCACGCCTTTCAGTGATTATCCCAGATTTTGATATCCAGATTATAGTCTTTTGCAAAATATTCGTGCAGGTCTGCACGCATCGGCATCGTCTGCTTGATTTTAATAACCTCTTCAGGGCATCTTGTTTTGCAGATCCCACAGCCAACACAGATTTCCTGATTGATCTGTACGCGCCCTTCTTCATTGAAAGAAATCGCCTCTACAGGACAGCCGTGCGGACCAGTCACACACTTCTGACAGCCGATGCATTTCGTCTGATCCGGCACTGCTGTCCAACCCGAAGGATGGAAACGAATACGATCTTCCGGCGATGCATTTCTTGCCAGACGCATCGCAATACAACAGCAGGGACAGCAAAAACAGATTTCCAGAAACTTATCCATTTCATCATTCCGAATCCCCCAGAGCATCTGTTCCACTTCAATCCATACCGCCTGTCCCATCAGACCGTTTGCCGCCGCTTCATCCACTCTGGCACAGGCTTCCTCATATGTAAACTGTCTGCCCAGATTATGCTTTACAACCGTTTTGCCGCCTTCCCCCAGAAACAGACAGGCTACATCCTTGGGATAGTCCTTACAGTCTGTTGCATCACGGCAAAGACAGCTGTCCATCCCTGCAATATAAGATGCGTGCTTCAAAGATTCCTTAATGATGTCCATAGGAACGACAACTTTTTCACTTTTATCTGTAATGTCGATATTCAGCGGCATAACAATCGTAGAAGTATGCGCTTCCATAACAGGGGCAATCATAATCCCCCTTTTGAACAGATTTCCTTTCCATCCGCCTTCTTTCATCCAAGCGGAATACTTGATAAAGAAATGATATAACCGCAGTGCTAAGGGCCAAAGGCTCTTTCGCATATACAGAAAATGCTCCAGTATGAAATTATAAATCCCTAGCCCATTCGGTTTGTTTTTATAGGGAGGAAACCCTACTTCTTTGCGCGCCAGTCTTTCTTCATCCAGATACAGCACATTCCCCTCTATATCAATGTTGCTGGCCTGCATTTTTATCCGTTCTTTTTTTTCTTCCATTCTTTTTTGTCCTCACAATCATATTTAGTATCCAATATCCCTGATCTGCAGATTTCTCCCATCCACCATAAGAATTTTCAATTCGGAACCCCTCATGACTGCTATCTGATCCATTGCAACTGGATAGAGTTTTTGCAGATACATCGGCACAAAGGAAGATGCTCTTCCAACCTCTATCGTCACAAATTTAATCTTTTCTATTTTATTTTCTTCAGCGATCCGTACGACTGCCCGCACAATCTGCTTCAATACACCCAGTTCATGCATTTTATTTTTATTTCTCTTTCTATGTCTTGCGGTTTTTTATACTATATTCCTATTTTACCATTCACAGGTGCTGTTGTCATCAAAAAAACAAATGCTTTTTCCTGTAACACAGCAAAAAGACCCTGCACCATATGGCACAAGGTCTGAAATACTCAACTTTTAAAAGCATTTCAAAAAGCTTCCCGTTATTATTTTTATGTCTTATTCTACAATCTTCCCATCAGGAGAAATCGTAACTACCTGCAAGGGAATCTCTTTGCCGCTATTGCTCAATGCCTGTTTTACTGCATTTTCCATACCGCCGCAGCAAGGCACCTGCATTCTGGTAACTGTCACACTCCGGATATCATTGTTTTTGATGATTTCTGTCAGTTTCTCACTATAGTCTACCATATCCAGTTTTGTACAGCCGATCAGTGTGATTTTATTTTTCATAAATTCGTTATGGAAGTTCCCATACGCATATGCAGTACAGTCTGCCGCAATCAGCAGATGTCTGCCATTGAAAAAAGGCGCATTCGCGGGTACCAGTTTGATCTGTACAGGCCACTGACGCAGCTGGCTTACTACCTTCTGCCCTGCTGTCTGACAGCCGCTGCAGGAAGACTGGAGATCTTTCGCTTCTGTACCCGCACAGCCGCTGCAGGACTTTGCTGCCGCCGCTTTTTTCTGTGCTTCTTTTACTGCTTCTTCATCATATGCAAGTGCTTCCCTTTCTTCAAAACTGATTGCGCCTGTAGGGCAGGCGGGCAGACAGTCGCCCAGACCATCGCAGTAATCCTCTCTCAGCAATGTCGCCTTTCCGTCGATCATGCCGATTGCCCCTTCATGACATGCCTTTGCACACAGCCCACAGCCATTACATTTTTCTGTATTGATTTTAATAATTCTACGAATCATATGTATTTCTCCTTTTTCTCAGCAAATTGTTTTCTATGAAATCAGTATATTACAAAACCACTAAAAAATCTGTTGTATCTACAACAAAACAAAAGTAACTTTTTGGGAAAAACATGTCCTATAAAAAAGATTCAAAAACAGAAACATTTTAACACAAAACAAAGGCTGCGCATAGTAAACAAAGTATTAAAATATACCTTCTCCACAAAAAAGAGAGAGCTTGAAAAGCTCTCTCTTTTTACGATATTTGTCAATAAATCAATAGAATGTGGCCACAGGCTGCTCAGGAACGTCACATTCCTCGTGCTCAATATAAGTAAGCACAGGGCCTTTTCTGCCATAAGCCTTGCTGAAGCGGAAATTGATCTTTGCCGTGAGGATAAGCCACTGCTCGTCCTTGGCCTTTTCGGCCTCATCCCAGTTGCAGATAAGGGCTGCAAACTGAATATCGTCTGCACAGCAGCTCATTACATGGCGGCCCACGACAAAGGTCTTTTCAGGCAGCTTTTTGCGCACAAGGCTCTTGCACTTGAAGCGCACAGTCTTGCCCTCGTACTTTGCGGGCTCCTCGCTCATGTCGCGGTACCATTCGGCGTAGTCGTCGTCGCCGATCTCAATGATGGGGGCGTTGACGTCAAAGGGCAGAGGATCTTCAA
>CALASU010000342.1 GCA_937888765.1 uncultured Clostridia bacterium
AACTGATTAACAAATGTACAAAGAGACTGTGGTTGTAGCCTCACTTAAACCATCGAGTGGTAGGTGATAAAAAACAATCCACAGTATCTAAAACAGAATAGCCGAACCTGTAGAAAAGGTAAAGAGGGGCTATGACTATATAATACGAAGTGATTAAAGGAACAGCAACATTCTTAGTAGAACAGATCAACGGCAGTTACAGCACATTTGTAGAAACAAAGAATGGCATTGCAGAACTGAAGGATCTTCCTGTAGGTTCTTACAAAATCACAGAAAAATCCGCACCTGAAGGTTATATTCTGGATACTACACCTGGAACAATCTATCTTGGTGAAAATGAAAGCAAACAGTATATTGCCCATAACCTGAAAGCGCCTGTACTGACGATTGAAAAGGATGATGCCAAAACAGGTGATCCTATTTCCGGCGCAAAATATGAAGTGAAAAAATCTGATGGTACAAAAATTGGCGTTGTGGAAACAGGTGCAGATGGTAAGGTAACATTAGGTATGAAAGGCAGCAAATTGGGGTATCTGGAACCTGACACCTATACTGTGACAGAAATTTCCGTTCCAGAACCTTATATGCTGGCTGAAAAGCATCAGGACATTCAGCTGAAGGCTGGCGATCAGAAATCCTTGCTGTTTGAAAACATCAAATATCCTACACTGGTCATTCAGAAAACAGATGCGACAACAAATAAAGGCGTTGCCAATGTTACTTTCAAAATTGAATATGAACAGGCAGACGGCGGCATTAAAACAGTAGGTACATTCAGAACAGATGAAGATGGCCGTATCACACTGCCCTATGTAGAACCTGGCTGGTATATCGTAACAGAAACGATTCCTGCACAGGGGTATCAGGTTCCTGTAAATCCTTCCACAAGGGTTTATCTGGCTCCCGGCGATAATTCCTATGTAACTACTGATAATACACTGAACAGCACAACTGCGGATACAGGCAGCACGGATGAACAGAGCAGCAGCGATATGAAAATCACAAGCGGTAAGGAGTATCTTGTTGTTGGCGGCATCGTGAACTATCCTCTGAATAGCATTGTCATCAAAAAAGCGGATGCCAATACAGGTGAAATGTTGGACGGAGCAACTTTTGAAGTGATCCGAGTAACAGGCGAAACAAGCGGTCAGAATGGTACAGTAGTATGCACCGTTACTACAGACCATTCCGGAGTAATCGTTATCACAGGTCTGGAAGCAGGTGCGTATGCAGTTCGTGAAATCAAGGCTCCTGCAAATTATCTGATTGCAGAAACTGATCTGCAGACAGTAAATCTGAAAGCTGACGGTACCAGTGTGGTAGAAGTGATTTTCAGAAACCTGCCTTATGGTTCTCTGCTGATCTCCAAGGTGGATGCAGAAAACAATAAACCACTGGCAGGTGCAGTGTTCAAAGTAACAACCAGTGATGGTACAGTTGTTGGCAATGATAACGGTGAATTTACAACAGATAATAACGGCGAAATCCTCGTTCCCAATCTGGAACCCGGTAGTTATGTGGTAACAGAACTGAGAGCCCCTGCAGGGTATACCAAAGATACTACACCAAAAACAGTGAAAATTGGCACAGACGGCGGCACTTATCGTCTGGAATTTACCAACAAAGTATTGTCTGGTATCAAAATCATCAAGACGGATTCTAAAACAAATGCACCACTGGAAGGTGTATCCTTTGCAATCAGCAAATTAAATGGTGAAAAAATCGGCACATATACAACAGATAACGCAGGCATGATCTATGTCGGTAACCTGGAAGATGGCTGGTACACAGTAACGGAAACAAAAGGTCTGCAAGGATACCACTGGGATGAAGAACCCAGAACAGTAGAAGTGAAATCCGGCACACAGACCATTGTGGAAGTGGAAAACGAACCTTATTCCTGTCTGGTGATCGAGAAGACCAACAGCAGAAATGACAGACCCATTGAGGGTGTTGAGTTCCTCGTGACAAAACTGAATGGCGAACAGATCGGTTACTACGAAACTGACGAAAGTGGTATGATCGTCATTGAAGGTCTGGAAGAAGATAGTTATCTGGTGAAAGAAACAGAGGCAGCCAAAGGCTATCTGTTGGACAGTGAAGCCAGAGAGGTACAGGTAAAAGATGGAGAACGTACAACGCTGAAAGTAGAAAATGATCCTCTGGCATCTATACTGATCCATAAAGTCGATTCTGTGACTGGTGAGGGCATTTATGGCGTAACATTCGTCCTGTATGATTCTGACAATAACCCCATTGGTCAGTTCGTATCTGATGATGAAGGTTATGTGCATATCGAAAAAGAACTGGAAGCGGGCAAGTATAAACTTAGAGAAATAGAACCAGCTGAAGGTTATCTGGATGATAACAAAGTAAGAACCATCACAGTACAGAAAGGAAGAACAACAGAAATCGAATGGGAAAATACACCTCAGATGGGACAGATTCAGATCACAAAGAAATCTTCTGATGACAACCCTTATAATGGTTTCCCTGCAGGAACAGTGCTGAAAGGTGCAGAATTTGAAATCTATGACAGATCTAACAATCTGGTAGACACTATCGTGACAAATAAAAATGGTATTGCCATCTCTAAAACTCTGCCTCTGGGACGTTATATCATCCGTGAAACAAAAGCTCCTAATTTTTACGGAGCAAATACGCAGGATATTCAGACAGAAATCGAATATGTAGGTCAGATCGTCAGACTGGAAGTGTGCAACTCTAGCCTGTATACCAATGTGGCGGTCAACAAAAAAGGCTACACACAGGTAGCACCAAATCAGAGTATTCGTTATGAATTTACAGGCATCAAAAATAATTCCACTGTATCTCTGAACAGTTTCTATTGGAGAGATACCCTGCCTGTAGAAGCAGTCAGACTGGATAAGATCATCACGGGTACATGGAATCAGCGTCTTTCCTATAAGATCGTCTATAAAACAAACTTCCACGATTATCGTACTCTTGCAGATAATCTGGATACATCTAAGAATAATGTGATCCTGGCGTCTCCTGCAGCACTGGGTCTGCCCTCCAATGAATATATCACGGAGATCATGTTTGTATTCGGTACAGTCAAGAGTGGATTTGCACAGGTAGAAACACCTTACATTTATTGTAATGTACTGCCTACAGTGACCCATGAGCAGAGATTTACCAATAGCACAGATGTTGGTGGTCTGCATCAGGGTCAGTGGATCATGTCTAACGACAGATGGGTAACAGTGGTATACAGTAAGCAGGAAGTGCAGAAACTTCCTCGCACCGGCTATTAAGGTGAAAAGCAAGAAAGCAGATGAATAGAAGGGAGGCCGCCATTTTATTGGCGGCTTTCTCTTTACCAGTATTCTGGTTGGGTATCCTTTTTGGTCGATGCTGTGGTGAAGGCGTAAATCTGCCGCAGTTTATCAATAATCTATCTGAAGTGATGGAAACACCTTATCACATTGAATTTACCATTTATACAGGGAAATGTGTGTTGCTCTGCCTTTGCTGTTATGTTTTAGGGATTTCCTATTACTTTGCAACTCAACAGAATAAAAGAACTGGTGAAGAATACGGTTCTGCCAGATGGGGCAGTGTTTCGGAAATCAACCGAAAATATAAAAACAGAAAAGAACCGGAACAGAATGCCATCCTGACACAGAACATCCAAATCGGTCTGGATGGCAGAAAGCACAAAAGGAACCTGAATATTCTTGTGGTTGGTGGTTCTGGTGCAGGTAAAACAAGATACTTTGTAAAGCCGAACATCATGCAATGTAACTGTTCTTATATTATAGCAGACCCCAAAGGAGAACTGCTTCGAGCAACTGGCGGTATGCTGGAAGAACATGGATATGAAGTGAAGGTGCTGAATCTGGTGGATATGGCCCGATCCGACTGCTATAACCCGTTGGCTTATGTCAGGACAGATACCGATGCTCTGCGTTTGGTAACAAATCTGGTGAAGAATACCACACCAAAAACAGCGGGAAACACCGATCCTTTCTGGGATAAATCGGAAACGGCGTTGCTGCAGGCGTTTATTCTGTATCTAGTACACGAAGCACCCGTCGAGGAGCAGAATTTTGAAATGGTCATGTATATGATCGAGAATGCTGCAGCCAGTGAAAATGATGAAGAATATAAAAGTCCAATGGATGTAATGTTTGAAACATTGGAAGAAAAAGACCCGAACCATATCGCTTTGAAACAGTACAGAGTTTTCAAACAGGCAGCTGGGAAAACAGCGAAGTCTATCTTAGTCAGTGTTGCGGTGCGTCTGGCATCTTTCAACCTGTCAGAACTGGCATCCTTTACACAGAAGGATGAAATGGAGCTGCATCTGTTGGGTAAACGGAAACAGGCGATTTTTGCTGTGATTCCTGATAATGACAGCAGTTTCAATTATCTGGTAGGGATGCTTTATACACAGGCATTTCAAGAACTTTACTATGATGCTGACCATAGACCAGGTGGCAGGCTGAAAATCCCTGTAAGGGTTCTGATGGATGAATGGGCGAATGTGGCATTGCCCGATGATTTTGAAAAGATTCTGGCAACCTGCCGAAGCAGGGATATTTCCATCAATATCATCGTACAGAATATTTCTCAGATCAAAGCTATGTATAAAGATAGCTGGGAAAGTATCATCGGCAATTGCGATCATTTTTTATATCTGGGCGGTAATGAACAGAGTACTCATAAATATATTTCGGAACTGCTTGGGAAAGCAACCATTGATACGAAAACCAGAGGTATCACCAAAGGAAGGAGCGGATCTTCCAGTGCAAATTATCAGAATACAGGCAGAGAACTTCTGATGCCGGATGAGGTGCGTATGTTGGATAATGATTACGCATTGTTGTTTATCAGAGGGGAAAGAGCTGTATCCGATAAAAAATATGATCTGATGAAACATCCTAATATCAAACTTACCGAAGACGGCGGAGCAGGAAGTTATTATAGACCATTGCGGCATCTGGATAAACTGCCTGTATATGATTTCTCTGCGGAAGATCTGCAGATCGAGTTTGATTTGGATGGGATTGAGATTCTGGAATAGTGATGATATAATCAACTTCGGAGGAGGGATAGCCATGACAGAAAAAGAGAAAGATATGAATGAAGAAACATTGGATACTCAGACGGAGTTGAACATTGCGGTGGCAGAATTAAATATCCTGAATCAGAAAGATACAGAAGATTTGGAAGAAGCCCTTCAGAAACTAAAAAAGAAATATGGAGTTTAAACGAAACAGCTTATTGAAAAATAGGCTGTTTTTTATTTTATGAAATAGGAGGAAACTATGAAACGGAAATATTTGTTTTGGAGTAGTTGTATCGTATACTCACTGATGTTCCCAATGGTAGTATTTGCAGAAACAACAGATCCACTGACAACGATCAATAACCTTTCAACTTTTGTATTTGCAGCAATCAAAGCCATTGGTGTGATTATTCTTGGCTGGGGTGTGGTACAGATCGGTCTTAGTTTGCAAAGCCATGATGCCAGCCAGAGGAGTAATGGGTTTCTGACATTTTTTGGCGGCTTAGTGATTGCCTTTGCAAAAGAGATTTTGGACTTGATTCTGTAATTATAACCGTAAAATATTATGATTTTATAAAGTTATGCGGATTATAACCGCAAAACTTTTGGTATTTGGAGGTGGAAGCTTGAATGAAAACTGGATCATAGAAAGTTTGAAATGGACATTTGAATTATGGAATGAAAAGCAGGCAGAGATATGGGAATTGATCCGCCTTACTCCACAGGAGTTCAAAGGCGGAGAAATATGGACATTGGTTCTGACGATCAATGAAGCATTACAGGCCATTGGATATGGACTGTTAGTTTTGTTTTTTGCCATCAGTATTTGCAAAAGCACCATCAATTTCAGGGATTTTCGCAGACCAGAACAAGGTCTGCGTTTTTTTATACGATTTGTACTGGCAAAAACAGCAGTAACTTATGGTATTGAGTTGATGAATACTGTTTTCAATATCTGTGGCGGTATCGTATCTTCTATAGCATCGAAGATGGGAGATATGACCAGTGCGGTATCATTGCCGGAAGAATTGGAAACGGCAATCAATGAAGTTGGTTTTCTGGCGAGTATCCCTTTGTGGCTCATTACAATCATTGGTTGTTTGGTTATTATCGTTCTGTCTTTTGTGATGATTCTGACGGTATATTCGAGATTTTTCAAACTCTATATGTATACCTCATTTGCCCCTATTCCTTTATCTTCCTTTGCAGGAGAAACTACTTCTTTCATGGGGAAAGCCTTTATCAAAAGCTACGCAGGAGTATGCCTGGAAGGTGCGGTGATCGTCATTGCCTGTATGATTTTTTCTGCATTCGTTTCAGATGGTAATGTCAGTTTGGCAAACCCGGACAGTACAGCAGTAGTACAGGTATTGTCCTATCTGGCGGAAACTATTTTCAATATGTTGGTGCTGGTAGGATTAGTCAAAGGTGCAGACCGTATTGTAAAAGAAATGCTGGCGTTATAGGAGGTGGCGTATGGAAATAAAAATCAATAAAGAAATCTGTGAATACCATGAAACCCTGTTTTTCGGTCTTTCTGCAAGGCAGTTTATTTGCTCCGTAATTGCAATAGCGATTGCTGTAGGGATTTATTTTCTTACAAAAAATCTGATTGGGAAAGAAATGGCAAGCTGGTTGTGTATGGTTGCGGCAGCTCCTGTTGCAGCAATGGGATTTTTCAAATATAACGGATTGACTGCGGAAAAATTGGCATGGGCATTCTTGAAGACGGAAGTGCTGTATGCAGGAAAAAGAGTGTTTAAGGCAGATAATTACTATTTAGATATTATGACAATGGAGCCCAAAAAGGAGGTGTTGCTGGGTGTTAAAAACTTTACGAAACAGCGTGGCAAACGAAAGAGAAGCCTTCTCCGTGCCAAAAAGCGTACAGGCATCCATTCCCATAGAAAAAATCTTTAAGGATGGCATCTGGAAAGTCGGGAATAACTACAGCATGACATGGAAGATCACGGATATCAATTTTGCCGTTGCATCAGAAGAAGATAAACGCACGATGCTTTTACAGTATTGTGCGTTTTTGAATTCTCTGCCAACAGATGCAACGATAAAAATCACGATTTATAACCGTAAACTGAACTTGAAAGAATTTCGGCAGTCACTAATGGTGCAGGGGAAGAAAGATTCTTTAGATCAGTACCGTGGGGAATATAACCGTATGCTGCAGGACAAGGCAGAAGCAACGCAAAACATGGTACAGGAGAAATATATTACTGTATCCATCAATAAAAGGACTATTGAGGAAGTGAGGGCAGCTTTTGGCAGGATTGGGATTGATCTGGCTACAAATCTGTCGAAGTTATCTTCTGTTGCGTTGGTACAGGACAATCAGGAACGATTGAAGTTACTGTATGACTTTTTCAGACCAGAGGATGAGCCTGATTTGCACATTGACCTGAAGGAATTGATGCGAAGAGGACATAATTTCAAGGATAGCATTTGTCCAAACAGTATGCAGTTCAAGGCAGACCATTTTGAAATGGATGACAAAGTAGGACGTGTGTTATTTCTGAAGGACTACGCTTCTTTTATCCGTGATGATATGGTGGCAAAACTGACGGATGTATCCAGAAATATCATGCTTTCCATTGATATACTGCCGATTCCAACGGATGAAGCGGTGAAAGAGATTCAAAACAGGATTTTAGCGGTAGAAACGGACATTACCCGTTGGCAGAGAAAGCAGAATGAAAACTACAATTTTAGTGCAACGATACCCTATGAAATGGAATTGATGCGGACAGAAACGAAAGAATTTCTGGATGACCTGACCGCAAGGGATGAGCGAATGATGTTTGCTCTTCTGACAGTGGTACATCTGGCTGATGATCTGGAACAGCTGAATGCAGATACAGAAGCATTGCAGAGTGCAGCAAAGATCAGTTTCTGTAATTTGTCTGTACTGCGTTGGCAGCAGGAAGATGGGCTAAATACGGTTTTGCCTTATGGGTTACGCAGGATACATACTTTGCGAACACTAAACACAGGTAGCGTATCTGCATTGAATCCTTTTTCTGTGCAGGAGATCAGGGACAAAGGAGGTATCTATTATGGCATCAATGCCATCAGCAGGAACCTTATCATTTGTAACAGAAAAAGTTTATTGAATGGTAACGCATTTATCCTTGGGGTATCTGGTTCGGGGAAATCTTTTATTGCAAAAGAGGAGATTGCCTTCATTGCCATGGCAACCAATGATGATATTATCATCGTTGATCCTGAAAGAGAGTATGAAGAATTGGTACGCTCTTTGGGAGGTGAAGTGATACGCTTCTCTCCTGATACCAAGAATTACATCAATCCTTTGGATATGAGCAGGGACTATGGTGAAGGGGACAATCCTTTATCTCTGAAATCCAGTTTTGTGATGTCCCTGTATGAAAATCTGAATAACGGCAGAGTGGACAGCGGTGCAAATTCTCTGGTAGATCGTTGTATGAAGAATATCTATCAGGAATACTTGAAGGACTATGATGGTGAGCCTCCAACACTGAAGGAGTTGCGACAGGAATTGCTCAGACAGGAAGAGCCTTTGGCTAAGCAGATTGCATTGACACTGGAACTCTTTACAGAGGGCAGTTCCAATGTGTTTTCTCATCAGACCAATGTGAACCAGCATAATAGAATTGTTTGTTATGATATTTTGGATTTGGGAAAATTTTTGAAAACTATCGGGATGCTGATCATGCTGGATTCCATTTTGAATCGTGTCATGGAGAATCGCAAAAATGGTAAACGAACATGGGTATACATTGATGAAGTATATCTTTTCTTTGCCAATGAATATAGTTCCACATTTCTTTCTGAAAGCTGGAAAAGATTCAGAAAATATGGGGCATTGGCAACGGGTATCACGCAGAATGTTTCTGATTGTCTGCGATCTGATATGGCAAAGACGATGTTTTCCAATAGTGAGTTTCTGATTTTGCTGAATCAGTCTGCCAATGACAGAAAGGAATTAGGCAGACTGTTCCATATTTCTGATACACAGATGAATCATATCACAGACACACAGGCAGGACGGGGGCTTTTGAAGGTCAAAAGTTCTCTGGTACCATTTATAAATGAATTTCCTAAAGATACAGAATTGTATCGTTTGATGACAACAAAACCGGAAGATCGGTAATAGCAGGCGGACGGAGTTTTTCTGTCCGCCTTTTTTTGATTGGAGGATTTTATGCAGGAAAAAGACCTAAAGATAAAACAAAAACAAAGCAGGCTTAAGACCAAAGAAGGAATAAACAATGGACAGAACATGAAACATTCTCTGTTGAAGGAAAAATTGAAGGCAGATTATTTCAGAACAAAAACAAGGCAGCCTTCAGAAAAGGAAACCAGTGAAGTATCTAATCAGTCAGAAGAAATGATTGTAGATACAACTACTGAAGTGGGGATTTTCGTGGCCGATCGATTTATTTCAGATAAAAGAAATAAAAAGAAATATAGATTAAATAAAGGCTCAAATGAAGAATCAAATGGTCAAAGAAACATAGTGGAGCATGTTTGGAATCCAGAAGAAAACAAGCAGGCTTTCAAAAAGAAATATGCTGTTGAAAAAGGCAGGAAAATCAAAGAAAAACAATATCTGAAACCGGATGTAATCCACATGGAACCATTATTGTTACAGGAGAAACAACATAGAGATCAACGGTTTGTAATCAGAGGAAAATATAGAAGCCAAAAAGTAATAGAACAAAGAAAATTACAGAAAATGCAG
Organism: uncultured Clostridia bacterium; assembly: GCA_937888765.1. Classification (GTDB taxonomy): domain Bacteria; phylum Bacillota; class Clostridia; order Lachnospirales; family Anaerotignaceae; genus Anaerotignum_A. Next base: position 9,771 of record CALASU010000342.1, read on the forward strand.
GAACAAAAACAGCAAGAAAACAAAGGAAAAAGATATGCTGTGAGATCTTTGAAAGAAAGATTGTTCCAACAGAAAACAACGCTTAATTCTGCAGTTGTAAAGAAGAACAGTTATGGAGGAAGATTTGCGAATGCTGTTACAAATACGATAACGGCTTTTGTGAAAAGCATTCTTGCTGCATTAGGTGAGCTGAGTGGATTGATTGTGGTTTTTGTTATTATTGGGGCGGTTCTTGCATTAGTTTCTACGGCATTTGGGGTGTTTTTCTCTGCCTATGATGATACAGCAGGGACGAGAAGGATCGCAGAAATCGTAGCAGAAACAAATGGTGAATTTTACAAAAAGGTGGGGGATATTGAAAATAGTGTGTCCCATGATAAAGTAGAATACCATGTAGTACCAGACGGAGGGGAAGAGCTTTTCATTACAAACTGGACGGAAGTGGTTGCGGTATTTGCTACAAAAACGGCTAGAGCAGATGAAAATGCAATGGATGTCATTACTATGGATGGTATAAGAGTAGAACTTCTGAAAGATGTGTTTTGGGATATGAATGAATTGTCATATAAGACAGAAAAAGTGAAACATGGAGAGGATAAAGAAACGATACTACATATAATACTGAACAGCAGGGGATATGAAAATATGGTGGACTTTTATCATTTTACGTTATATCAAAAGCAGGCTCTTTATGAAATCATGCAGCCAGAGTATGCTCAGATGCTTTCGGAACTGGTGGGCACTTTGGGCGTTATGGGTGGCAGTGTAGAATTGACACCAGATCAGATACAGGAAATGATAGAAAAATTACCAGAAGATTTATCACCAGAGAGAAAGGCAGTTATGGAAGCAGCCTATTCACTGGTAGGGAAAGTGAATTATTTTTGGGGAGGAAAGTCTGAAGTGATTGGTTGGGACAGCCGATGGGGAACG
>CALASU010000343.1 GCA_937888765.1 uncultured Clostridia bacterium
GCAGACGGCCGGACTGGCCTTTGTAGTGGCGGTGCTCATCGCCCCCGCCATCATTAAAAAGCTGCGAGAGCTGAAATTTGGCCAGAAGATCCTGGAAGACGGCCCCACCTGGCACATGTCCAAGGCGGGCACGCCTACTATGGGCGGTATCATCATCATTATAGCTATTCTTGTACCTTGCCTGTTGGTGGGACGTTTCGACAGCCTATATATGATATTGATGCTTGTTACGACAGTGTGGTTGGGTATATTAGGATTTGCCGATGATTATATCAAGGGCGTAGTCCTCCATTGCGGGGTAAAGAATTTCCTCAACTGCTCTAGGCATTCGGTGAATTTCATCAATGAACAGAATCGTCTTTTTACCGTACATTCCCAGATCCGCTTTGGCATCCTCTACCGTTTCCTTGATATCCTTGACCCCTGCTGTTGTGGCATTGAGTTGTCTGAATGTACTTTTTGTGGTATTGGCAATGATTTTTGCCAGTGTGGTCTTCCCTGTTCCCGGCGGGCCATAAAAAATAACAGAACTGAGTCTGTCGCTTTTGATGGCACGATATAATAATTTTCCTGTCCCTATGATATGCTCCTGTCCTACAAACTCCTCTAACGTAACAGGGCGCATCCTTGCCGCAAGGGGTGCTTCTTTCCCACCTTGCAGACTGCGGTTATATTCAAATAAATCCATATTGATTTCCTTTCCAGATCTGATTTTTACATCTGTTTTCTGCTTTTCTTATCATTGTATAGCACTTTTTTCTCCTTTTCAATCGAAAAACAGCCGAAATTCCGCAAAGATTCTGAATTTTTTCAGACTTTCCTATGTTATTTTTCTGCAAAAAATGATATAATAATGAAATTATTTTAGAAATATCAAAAGGAGAGACTTATGAAAAATCGTGATTCTTTTACAACCAGATTAGGCTTTATTTTAGCCTGTATCGGTTCCGCAGTAGGGATGGGGAATCTTTGGATGTTCCCTACAAGAGTATCGCTCTATGGCGGCGGCTCTTTTCTGATCCCTTATTTTATCTTTGTTGTGCTGATCGGCTCTACAGGTGTTATCGGTGAAATGGCATTCGGGCGTGCGGCTCGCTCCGGCCCTGTCAATGCTTTCGGTATGGCAACAGAAATGAAAACCGGAAACCGCCAGCTTGGCGAAGCATTGGGGCTGATCCCCATGGTTGGTGCACTGGCAATGGCAATCGGCTACACTGTTGTTATGGGCTGGATTCTGAAATACATGGTCGGCACATTCACAGGTGCAACTCTGGCATACACAGATGTAGACGGCTACGCAGGTGCTTTCGGCGGCATGGCAAGTGCTTTCGGCAACAACGCATGGCAGATCGGTGCACTGGCTCTTTGTATGCTCATTACTATGATGGGGATTGGCAACGGTATTGAAAAAGCAAACAAAGTTATGATGCCTATGTTCTATGTACTTTTTGTAGGGCTTGGTATTTATATTGCGATGCAGCCCGGTGCAATCGACGGTTATCGTTATATCTTCCGCATCGACCCCGTTGCACTGGCAAACCCCATGACATGGATCTATGCACTGGGACAGGCGTTCTTCTCCCTGTCTATTGCAGGTAACGGTACCATTATTTATGGTTCTTATCTGTCTGATAACGAAAATATCCCCGCTTCCGCTGCAAGGGTTGCTTTCTTTGATACACTGGCGGCGTGTCTGGCGGCTCTGGTTATCATTCCCGCAATGGCAACAGCAGGCTCTCAGCTGGATCAGGGCGGTCCCGGGCTGATGTTTATTTTCCTGCCCCACCTGTTCCATACTATGCCCGGCGGTTTCCTGTTTGCGATTATCTTCTTCGTAGCAGTATTCTTTGCAGGCATGACTTCCCTGCTGAATCTGTATGAAACACCTATCGCAACACTGCAGGAAAAATTCAACATGAACCGTATCCCCGCCTGCCTGACGATCTTTGTAATCGGTACAGTGGTTTCCATCTGTATTCAGGGTATCGTTTCCGGCTGGATGGATGTACTGTCTATCTACATCTGCCCTCTGGGTGCAGGTCTTGCCGCAATCATGTTCTTCTGGTTCTGCGGTAAGGAATATGTAGAAAAAGAAGTAAATAAAGGTCGTGACGACAAACCTATGTTTGGCTGGTACTATCCTCTGTGTAAATATGTACTTTGCCCTGTTTGTATCCTGGTACTGATTCTGGGTGCGTTGAATGGTGGTATTGGTTAAGCTTTATTGTCTAAAATACAATCAGAAACAGGAGGCTTTATTATGGTTGAAGTAGCAGAAATCAAAATTATTCCGGAAAAAACCATAAAAGTACACACATTTGCCGTCTTTATTGTCTGCCTTTTATTTGGCGGACTGAGCCTAATCAAAGGTAACTATCCTGAAGATGAAGACCGTTTAGGAGACGCAATAGTATATGTAAATATCCATAATTATCCACCACGTGCTAAATGTGCAACTCTTGCATGGCGTGCAGCAGGTGCAATAATTCATGGAGAAGAGGGG
>CALASU010000344.1 GCA_937888765.1 uncultured Clostridia bacterium
TTCCTTATCCTTCAGCCAGCCGATGTTGATGACCATATCAATTTCATCTGCGCCGTTTGCGATTGCATCTTTTGTTTCAAATTCCTTCACAGCTGTTGTCATATAGCCGTTAGGAAAGCCGATCACTGTACAGATTGCCAGTTTGCCCGCTACATATTCGCTTGCTTTTTTCACGAAGCTGGGAGGAATACATGCGGAAGCTGTACCGTATGCCATCGCATCATCCAGAATCACTTTAATCTCTGCCCATGTTGCAGACTGCGTCAGTAATGTATGGTCTACATGTTTTAAAATTTCTTTTACGTCCATGTTATTTCTCCTTTCAGTATGCCCTTTTCCGAAACTTATTTCTGATCCTTTTGAATCAGTGTGCGGATTGCTTCTACCGCTACCTGAATCGCTGTATCTGTATCGTGTACCACGGGATTTTCCAGACCCAGCTTTTCTCTTTCCTGATTTGCTACCACGAGGAAGCAGGAGCCTACTCTTACGCCCAGATGACTGCCCACGATGAACAGTGCCGCAGATTCCATTTCGGAAGCCAGACAGCCCAGTCTTTTCCATGCTTCCCATTTATTCAGCAGTTCATAGCTTACGGGCATCACTTCGGGCTGATGCTGACCGTAGAATGCATCCTTGCACTGTACCACGCCTGTATGGAAGTCACAGCCTTTTTTCTCAGCCGCATCCACCAGTGCATTTGTGACTGTCAGGTCTGCCACAGCAGGGAATTCAATGGGTGCATATTCCTTGCTCGTCCCTTCCATACGGATTGCGGAGGTTGCCACAACCACATCGCCGCTTTTTACTTCTGTCTGCATCCCGCCGCAGGTACCGATACGGATGAATGTATCCGCACCGCATCTGTACAGCTCTTCCATAGCGATAGAAGCGGAAGGGCCGCCAATGCCTGTAGAAGTTACGCTGACCTTCACACCATCCAGTGTGCCTGTATATGTTACATATTCTCTATTGTCCGCAACCAGTACGGGATCATCAAAATATTTTGCGATTTTCGCACAACGCTTCGGATCACCGGGCAGGATTACATAGCGTCCAACCTCGCCCTGTCCTACCTGAATATGATACTGCTTGCTTGCATCTTCGGAATAATTTTTCATATTGTTTTACCCCTTTCCAAATGTTCCGATATAATCGGTTATCGCTGACCCTTATCGTATGGTATACCTTCCGCTTTCGGTGCTTTGGAATTACCGGAAACAAATACCAGTACAATCAGGGAAATAATATAAGGCATCATGTTATAAATGGAGCTTGGAAGATTCAAAGCTACCAGTGCATCAAAGCCTGTATATACGTTAGACAGCGCACGGAACAGACCGAACAGGATTGCCGCACAGCCGATGGTTGTGGGTCTCCACTGACCGAAAATCATAACTGCCAGTGCAAGGAAGCCAAAGCCCGCTACACCGTTTTCAAATTTCCATTCACTTACGCCCGCTGTGATATATACCAGACCGCCCAATGCACCCAGTGCACCGGAAATCAGTACGCCTGCATAACGCATTTTATATACGTTGATACCTACAGAGTCCGCCGCCTGAGGATGTTCACCACATGCACACAGTCTCAGACCGAATTTTGTTTTATACAGCACGATATAGGATGCAATCAGCACTAAGAATGCAATCAGCATAAACCAGTTGAATTCAAATTTGCCGATATTTACGATAAATGCTCTCTTTGCTTCGCCGTATGCAACCGTAGAAGATACGTTATCCAGGCTTTCCGCTGTGTTAATCGCTCTTACCAGTACAACTGCGATTGCAGGGCCCAGCAGATTCATCGCTGTACCGATCAGCGTCTGGTCTGCATTGAATCTGATTGCGGCAACCCCTAAGAACAGGGAGAAAATCATACCCACTGTTACGCTTGCCAGAATAACCAGAACAATCACACCGATTGCAGGCGTCCCTGCGGGCAGATATTTCATCATCAGCGCACCGCCAAGTGCCCCGATTACCATGATACCTTCCAGACCAATGTTAATGATACCGCCATGCTCGGAAAAACAGCCGCCCAACGCTACCAGCATCAGAACAGAAGCAAATATCAATGTATACTGAATCAATAACAACATTATGCTGTGCCTCCTTTCCCTTCTTTGCCTGCCAGTTTTTCTTCTCTCTTATTCAGGTATCTGTTCAGCCACATCTTGAAGAACAGAACGAAACCGCACAGATAAATGATGAATGCGGAAATCAGATCGGAAATCTGAGAGCAGTACATGGTTTTATCTACATAAGAACCGCCGCTTGTAATATGCTGAATGAAATAAGAGGAGAAAATTGCACCAACGGGATTAGAACCGCCAAGGAATGCCGCCGCAATGCCGTTGAAGCCCATAGCAGGGATGCTTGTCTGCTGTACCATCCACTGTTCGATGCCGCTCAGATAGAAAATCCCTGCGCCAAAACCGGCCAGACCGCCTGCAATCATCATTGTCAGAATGATATTTCTCTTTTCACGCATACCGCAGTATTTTGCCGCATTCTTGTTCATACCTGTCGCTTTCAGCTCAAAGCCGAATTTTGTTTTTTCCAGCAGTACCCAAATCAACACCGCCGCAATCACGGAAAGGATTACCCCGATTGTCACATATTCGTTATTCGCAAACATCTTGTCCAGCCCCATGTTCGGCAGCAGGGCACTCTTATTTACGCTTGTCAGTGCCTTTGTATAAGGTGTTGTGCCTTCTTTTACCGTTGTCAGCAGCATATTCACACAATACAAGCCAATCCAGTTCAGCATGATACAGGAAATAACTTCATTTACATTGAAATACGCCTTCATTGCGCCGGAGATACCGCCAACAACTGCCGCCAGTACCACAGCCGCCAACAGACATACAATCCAAGGCATGTTCAGCCCAATGGCAAAATACAGACATGCAC
>CALASU010000345.1 GCA_937888765.1 uncultured Clostridia bacterium
GGGGCGTTGCCCCCAATACCCCCAGCAGGGAAATAATTTCCCTGCACCCTTATAGAAAAAAGCATCTCCTCGGAGATGCTTTTTTTATTTCTGTTGATTTAAGAGTTCTTCCTGCAATTTGAGAAGATCCCGTGCAGTTTTTAACAGGTGCTCCTGTGTGGCAGGGCGAAGACTGCTGAAGATTTCCGTAATTTCCTTTTCATAGGGGGTAATGATAAAGATTTCTCCTTTTCCTGTCAGAAGCCATTCTTCATTTACATGATAAACAGAACAGATAGATTTGATACTTTGTTCTGTTGCACCGTTTTTTTCTATATTACTTAAAGAACTTTGTTTTAAACCGATTTTATCGGCAAATTCAGATTGAGTTAATCCGAGTAGTTTTCTTAATTCACGAATCCGATGATTCATCAAAATCACCTCCGTTTTTATCATAACGGTTTATAATATTTTGGTCAAGTAAAAACCATTTTATAATAATTGACATTTATTTGTTTTTAGTTTATTATTTTTATAAATATTTAGTTTGGATATTATTTAAAATAAAAGATTTAATTTGGATTTTTTGGTTGGGAGGGTGGATTTTATGGATAATGATACAAGAATCGAAGCATGGAATGAGCTTTTACAAAATCTTTCCGCCTGTGCAGTCAAAAAATACCAGACCTCCGTGGAATATCACTACTGGCAGCAGCGGATGGAACAGATCAATGAATTTCTGACATCAAATCTGACCGCCGACCAGAAAGTATTTGTCGAAGAAATCCTTTTTGAAATCGGAATGGCAGAAGAACGTCAGCAACAGATTTTATATAAACAGGGAATGATGGATGGAATCTGGATATTGAAACAAATGGGGATTCTGGTGTAAAAAAGCAGGAGCATGATGCTCCTGCTTTTTTTGTTATTTACAGATTCTGATTCTGGCAGAATCGCATCAGCATACTTGCGACTTCTGCACGGGTTGCCTGTCCCTTAGGATCAAGTGTATTGTCAGCTTTGCCGCTGATGATGCCGTATTCCACAGCCCAGCGCATAGCGGGAAGCGCATATTCGCTGATCTGTTTTGCATCCTTCTGTGCCAGAGCAGGGCCGTTTGCGGCAGGTTTGCCTGCAAAGCGGTGCAGCATCACAGCAAGCTGTTCACGGGTAATGGAGTCATTTGGACCGAACAGTCCGTCACCATAGCCGCTGATGATGCCTGCTTCTGCTGCCCATGCAACAGCGTCTGCGAAGTATTCGCCGTTTACATCTGTGAAGTCTGCTTCTGCGGATGCAGCGGGATTGCTGCTCAGATTATGCAGTACTTTCGCAAGCATACCTCTTGTCATAGCTGCATTGGGGCTGAATTCTGTTTCGGAAGTGCCGCTGAACAGACCTCTGCCTGTTACGAATGCAACAGCATCATAGAACCAGTTGTCTTCGGATACGTCGGCAAAAACCTTGCCTTCGTATACGGGTTCTTCCACGGGAACCTCGGGTTCGATGATTTCTTCTTCCACAGGAACTTCAGGTTCTTTTTCCTCAGTTGTTTCTGTTTTCTTGTTTTTATTCTTATTGGAGCTTCCTCCGCCACCGCCGCTATAGGAGGGTTTTTCTGCTTCTGTCAGCACATCTGGCTCTGTTGCAAATACAATGCCGCCTGCATTTACAGCGTATGCGAGCACATACCAGTTGCCATCGCATACAGTGGTTGTAATGTTAGTAGAAATGCCTGTATCAATGATCTTAGGTAATGCCTCACAGCTGCCGTCCTCTGTGCTGATCAGCCATGTGTCGGTTTCTACAGTTGCGGTATCTCCCTTTACAGAAATGGGGCCTGCCAGCAGGATGCCTTCATCTGTCATGGAGAACCGGAGGTTTTCGGTGAGGTCGGGTGCAAAATACACTTCGTCTTCACCGATGTAGATCTGATTTCCGTCTGCATCCAGTGTATCCAGTGTATAATACAGATAGCCTTCTTCTGTTTCATAGATTATGTCGATCAGATAGATTGTACCGTCTTCTGCTCTTACTGCATAAGGATTTTCAAGGCAATATTCCAGTTCTGTAAATACGCTGATTTCATGTGTTCTGGGATTCATTCTGTAGAGGTACTGCACAGCTTCCCGGTTTTCAGTATCTTCAGCGGGATCGCCTTCACCTGTATATGTTTTGAATATATCGCCGACGATCACAATGTCATTGCCGTCTGCGAGCAGACCGAAGGACTCAAAAGATGCGAATTCTTCGGGGAAGATTTCGTCGTCAAGCACTGTGTAAGTATTGCTGCGCAGGTCATACTGTACAAAGGAGTACTCTGAGAGTGTTGTTGCATCTACAGCAAAAGCGATTATAGTGCCGGTATCTGTTGTTGCAGCCCGGTCAATTATGAAAGGCAGGTCTTTCTGCAGGAGCTTCCACTGCTGTGTTTCAGGTGTGTAGGAAAGCAGCACAGAGCTGTAGTCATCCGCTGTAAGGAAGGCATATACCTTGCCGTTATAATCTGTCAGATAGCTGGGAGTAAAATTTGTTACATCTGTAAATTTTATATCAGGAGAGATGCTTTCGGGGATCGGCAGACGAGCATACAGATTATCTGCTGTTGTCAGTTCAAATCGCTGGTGTCCGTTTCCCTGCTCGCTGCTGACGGTAACCGTGTGATAGCCTGCGGTAATCATATGATTTACTTCGGCTATGATAGATTCATCTGTCCATTCTTTTACAGTCAGTCGTTTGTTATCCAGCTTCAGTGTATCCGCAGTATCTCCGAAGAAGAAACCTTCTACCTTCAGCAGTGTCTGTTCTTCTTCTGTGAAAAGATATGCGTCATTTACAACAGGTACGGTTTCTTCCTTCAGTGCTTTTTCTGTATTGGCAATACCGCCGGAAAGATTTTTGCCTTTCAGAGCAGGAACGGGTGTCACACTGCCGATGATGCGGGCTGCTCGTTTTGCGGCGGAATCATCGGGAAAAGCAGCTGCCAGAATTGCCGCCTCGCCTGTAACAGCGGGGGTTGCCATGGAAGTGCCTGTCAGATATGCGTAAGGTATTTCATAACTTTCCGGCAGGAGGGCAAGGTTATCCATATAGACGGTGCCGGTATAGGGAATATTCGCAGGCGGAGCAACAAAGGTAATCTGTATCAGATCAGCACCTTTCGGTATGGGCAGAACGATCGGACTCCATTGTCCGATCTGACCAACGGACTGAATAGGGGCACTTATTTCATCCTCTATATAGAACTGTGCAACATATCCATAGACTTCCTGACGTTCTTCCGCATCTTTTTCGGCATAGCTATGGAAAAAGAGTGCAGCGGTATCTTCCGGCATTTCGCTCAGATCAGCGACCAGGACTGCACGGTTTTCCAGATCCATACGCAGGCTGGTGTTGTCTTTATAGCCCTTTGTGTCTACCTGTACGAGATCATCTTCTTCTGCACCTGTAAAGGGGATCAGCGGAAGCAGTCTTTCTTCGTCTGCATCAAAACTGTCGATGATGTCTTCATCAAGCTGTGTAAGATCAACGAAGTCATAATGGATCTGTGCCATATCCAAAGGAACCGTTGAAAAAATATCAGCCCCGGGTGCAGATACATCTGTGCTGTATGCACCATAGTTGGAGGTAGAATGCAGAGCACCGTTCTGCTGGCTATTGGTTACAACAACCGTATAGGGATTATCCATCAGTGTGTAAGTGGAAGTTCTGTTATCGGCATTCGCACCTTCATTGCCGGCAGCATACAGAGAAACAATGCCAAGTTCCCCCAATGTTTTGCAGGCAAGGGCGATGGATTTGCTGTTCTGCATACTGTTTGCACCCCAGGAATTATTGACTGCTGCAATATTGACACCTGCCAGTCTGGCATTTTTGATATATTCCATGGCTTTCAGTGTGGAGCTTGTCGAGAACCTACCCTGGTAATTCGCTGCTTTGACTGCCATAATGCTTGCATTGTTTGCCACACCGCTGATGCCTTCGCCATCCCAGCCTGCTGCGGCAATGCCTGCACAGTGTGTGCCGTGATGGTGATCATCCATAGGGTCATCGGCGGTATAGAAGCCGCCTGTTCCATTTTTTATACCTTCACAGGCGTTATAGCCGTATCTGCCGCCGCCGATCTGTCTGACCAGAGAAGCATCGGCTTCCCACATGGGCAGATCAGGGTGGTTGTAGTCTACGCCGGTATCGAGAATGGCGATGACGGTTTCGTCGCAGTCAACTGCATTTTCGGGATCATTCCAGTGAGGAACCTGTATACCAAAGGCAGAATGGTGTTCCCACTGCGCAGGGGTATAATCTGTTCCGGAAATAGCAGCGTCAAGTGTTCTGAATACAAAATCCTTTGTATTTAATTTGCCGGAAAATGGAAGGAAAATATCCTTATCTTTTTTGTCTTCGAGATCCTCGTCCTTATCAAGGTCTTCCTTGTTTTCGAGATTCTCGTCCGCTCCGAAATCTTCGTCCTTGTTAAGGTCTTCCTTGTCTTCAGGAGCTTCGTCCTTGTCAAGGTCTTTGCCATCTTCGAAGATCAGTGCATCATCAGTGCCATCAGCATCGTTTTCAGCAGATGTATCAGTATCGAGCCTGGCACTCTGGGAATCGGAATCGCCAGAGGGTTCGTCGCCAGAGGGTTCGTCGCCAACGGGTTCATCGCCAGAGGGTTCGTCGCCAGTAGGTTCGTCGCCAGAGGGTTCGTCGCCAGTAGGTTCGTCGCTAACGGGTTCATCGCCAGTAGGTTCGTCGCTGATGGGTGCATCACCGGTGGGGATGTCATTCAGGAGTTCGATCAGATTGATGTTATCGGAGCCGTCTGGCAGAGGGTCTGCTTCACTCAGTGCGGTAACATAGTTTGGTTCGGCAAATACGACCTCATCCAGTTTTTCCAGTTCTGCGATCAGTTCTTTGGTGGAAAGGGTGTCGGATCTTACCAGTGTGAGTACCTCGGTATAAGCGGCACCACGCAGACCGAAGGTATCCGTATCAGAGCCGACATCCATTAAAGGCTCTGCATCTGCCAGCAGGGGAGAGAGTTCCTCTGCGCCAAATGTGCGGGCAAGGGGTTGTCTGATGCAGACAATGGCTTCCCCTTCGATATAGTCCTGTGTATAGTCATGTGAAGCGGCAAAGGCTGTTTCGACAGGGGAAACGCCTGCCAGTCCGCCGAAAGCCATAACAAGACTTAATGAAAAAGCGATAAATTTTTTCATGCGATTCTTCCTTTCTGCATGTATTTTTATTGATAAAATAAGCATAAAGGAAATGGAGAACAGGGTCAAGGAAAGATATGGAATTTTTAAAGAATTTTAAAGAAAACCCGCAGGAGAGGGGAATACCTGCGGGTCAGAGAGAAAAGAAGGTTTATTTTTCGATCGTGAATTCCTGCACGCCCATGTAGCCGGGAGCGATGCTGTATTCGGGGAAGGATACGACTACCTTGCCGTCGGGATTCAGATAGAAGGGAGTTTCTTCTGTTACAGTTGTGAAGCCTTCTGCAAAGCCGTCATCTTCGCCGAAGCCGAAGAACGCGGCATTTTCATCTGCGGCAAGGCGGGCTTCGATCTGTGCCTTGATGCTTTCGTTGCAGATGGCTACATAGTTTTCGCCCAGTACATCTGCCAGTGTCAGTACTTTGTCATCTGCAAGGTTGATGGTATAGAAGAAATGTTCTTCCTCTGCGGATGCCCAGCATTTTGCGGCAATCAGTTCCAGAGAGAGTGTAGTATCATCGAAGAATTTCACATCATAATCTACCATGATATCCATTGTGCGGCCTGCCCATTCTGCTTCTGTACCGCCGTTTGCGAAGAAGGTTTCTTTATATGCGTAAAAGTCTGCTTTTGCACCTTCCACATATGCGTTAGTAAGCTGCTGGATCTGTGCATTGATTTCTGCGGGCAGTTCGCTGTCGATGGTTGTCTGGATGATGGGGATATCCACATTCAGCTCTACATCGTCTACTGTGCCGTGGAAGGAGCGGAATGTCAGTACCTGTGCCAGAGAGCCGATCACGGGGGCTTTTGCCATAGCTTCGGCAAAGGCGGGGTTGGTATTCAGACCCACTGTACCTGCAAGCAGTACGACTGCGGCGGCAGCGGCTGTCTGTCTGAAACGGGGGAAAGAGAATGTTTTTGCTGTATGTTTTGTTGTTTTGTTCATTGTGTTCTGTGTGTAGTTCATACGAGATGCCTCCTTATTCTGTGATGCAATCGTCTTCATTACCAGCTCGTTCAGTTCCTTGGGAATTTCGATGGATTCATAGCTTTTCTTGCCGTTGTTGTGCATATTGTTAAAATCCTTCATGGGTTATGCCTCCTTTAAAGTCGTTTTCAATCGGTCTAAAGCGGTGTATAGCCTTGTTTTGACGGTACTCAGGTTGGTATCCGTGATGTCGGCAATCTGCTTTAATGTAAGATCTTCGTAATATCTGAGCAGTATAATGGTCTTAAGCTGTTCGGGCAGGGCGAGGACGGCTTGATAAGCGGCTTCGTCCTGCGAAAAAGCGGGTTCGTGGTAAATCAGCTTTTCTGTGTGTTCCTCCGAAAGAGCGACCACCTTTTTCTGTTTTCTGAGATATTGCAAAGCCTCGTTTACGACAATGCGGTACATCCATGTGCGTATGGCAAGGGGGTTCTTGATGCCCCAGCAGCTTTCCAATGCACTGCAAATGGCATTCTGTACCACATCCAAAGCGGCTTCCTTTTCCTGTACATAGCTGTAAGCCAGACGATAGAGTTTTTCTTGGTTTTCTAAAATATATTGCGTTGTGCAGTCGTAGATATCCTGCATGAATCTTCCTCCTATAGGTGTTCTGTAGATGTTTCCCGGGTTGCAGAAAACGCTGTTTTCGCTTTCTGTATGATAGATGTATGAGAGATGGAAAAAGTTTGGAAGTTTTTTATTTTTTTAAAATTTTTTTGAAAAAGCAAAAGAAAAAACGGCAAAGCCCGAAAATTCGAGTTTTGCCGTTTTGTTTATGTTTTGGTAATTACAAAAACGTTAAGTAAGATTTACTAAAATCAGTCTTTGCAAGGAACAAAGTTACCGATGATACCAGCAACTACGGAAGGCAGGATCCAAGCGAAGCCCATGCTTGCCAGAGGCAGAACGGATACGAAGCCTGTAGGCAGACCGTAACCAGCCAGGATTTCACAAGCGGATACCAGGATACCGGCATATGCTGCGAAACGGTATACGTTTTTGTTTTTGATCTGTTTGTGGAAGAATGCCAGGATGATCAGAGCCAGAACACCGGGGTATACCAGCATCAGCAGAGGAGCAGATACCTGGATGATTGTAGATACACCAGCGTTGGAGATTACCCAAGAGAATACACAAACAACGATAACTACTGTTTCATATTTCAGTTTGCCGCCTGTCAGATCACGGAAGAAGTTACCGCAGGAAGATGTCAGACCGATTGCTGTTGTCCAGCAAGCAAACAGTACAACTACGCCCAGCAGGATAACGCCTGCCTGACCGAACAGAGCTTTTGTGATGGAAACCAGCAGTTCTGTCTGGGACAGACCCTGCAGAGATTCGATACCGCAAGTTGTAGCACCCAGGAAAGTCAGACCGCCATAGATTATTGCCAGACCAACTGCTGCTACTACGGAAGATTTGATAACTGCACCGGACATAGCTTTGGGGTCTACATAGCCTTTGTCCTTAGCGGAACCAGCGATGATTGTGATAAATACCAGGGAAGCCAGAACGTCCAGAGTCTGGTAACCGTTGTATACACCGGATTTAACAGCACCAACTGTGTCGGGCAGGTCGATAGCACCCAGAGGTGTGATAGCACCTTTGATAATCAGTGCCAGCAGACCAACAACCAGAACGGGTGTCAGGAATTTACCGATGATGTCAACTACGCCGGAAGGACGGATTGTCAGAACCAGAACGACTGCAAAGAAGATTGCAGAGAAGATCCAGGAGCTGATACCGGGGAACAGGGGAGCAACACCGATTTCGAATGTTGTTGCAGCTGTACGGGGGATCGCCAGCAGGGGACCGATACACAGTACTGTGATACAGTTGATTGTTGCTGCGGGGATTTTACCCATAACGCCTGTTACGCCGTCCATAGAGGATTCACCTTTGTTTACCAGAGCCAGGATAGCAACCAGCGCCAGACCTACGTCAAAGATGAAGAAGAACAGGAAACCCAGCATCCAAGATGTACCTGTCTGCTGACCCAGCAGAGGGGGGAAGATCAGGTTACCTGCACCAAAGAACATTGAGAACAATGCCATACCGATGACTAAAAAGTCACCAAAACCTTGCTTTTTTTCCATAAAATTTCTACCTCCTTAAACTTTTTTCCATTATTTTTGTTTGGAAAAATGGAATCCAAGCTGCGTTCCCGCAATCATCCTACGGGAACAAAATTTGGTTGGAATTATTTTATGATAAAAAAAGGAAAAATACAAGTGGACAGGAAATACTTTAATGAGAATTTTTTTGGCAAAAATTTCTTTAAAGTGGAAAAAACTGCGTTTTTTGGCGAAAAATAAAAATTAAAAAAATAAAATGAATCGAATTTCATTGGATTTCGTATTTTGAAGAAATACACTCGAAAAACAGACTTATCGTGCGATATGTATGTATTTTTATCAGAACAATCTGTAAAAAATGGCAAAAAGGGACAAGGCTTTTGTCGAAAAATCAACAAAGTGCATATATTTTTGTGGAATTTGAGCTGCATTTTAGGGATAAATCGGCAATTCTCCCAGAAACGATATTTCACGTATACGGAAAAAACAAGAATCCGCAAAGAAGTTGTATTATCGGGGAAAACAGACGTTTTGTATCCGTGGACAAAAGGGCGGAAAATAGTTTTGTCAAAATCCATTTTTATGATATAATGTCATTAGAGTAGAAAAATAGGTTAATTTTGTCGGACAATGAACCATAAGGAACCATATCAGATAAAATACGGGAAAGTAGGGGAATCTCCATGAGTGGAATCAGTGCCCATGTGGGAAGAAGAATACGTTTGTATCGTAAAATGAAAAATATAACCATAGAGGTCTTTGCGGGAATGATCAATAAAAGCAAGGCTACGGTATCGAAATACGAAAACGGGGATATTTCCATTGATATCGAAACGCTGTTTATCATTGCGAATAAACTGGATATTTCTGTCAATCAGCTGATTGATCTGGATCAGGATGAAATGGAAGCAGAGGAAAAACTGCCTGTGGCGGACAGTCATTACGGAAAGAGCCGTATGTATATGTATTTCTATGACGGCAGACGCAGCCGTTTTGTCCGCAGTGTCATTGAGATCAGCGGCAGCGGGGAAAATGGCGTGTATCGGGCAAATCTCTATTCCGATTTGGAGGATTATTCAAACTGCTATCAGTGCAAATTCCTGTATCACGGCACGATGCGCAGATATGATACCTTTACCAATTTTAATTTTGAAAATCAGAATAATAAGGTAGAAAAGGTATTTTTGTATGCGATCAACTCCTTCAGCCATAACGGACGTATGATGGGGATGTTTTCCGGCTTATCGACACAGCCGTTCCTGCCGGTTTCCTTTAAATTCATTCTTTCTCCCGATATTATGGAAGAAAATGACGAATTGAAGGAACAGCTTGTGTTTACCAAAGAGGACATCAAGCAGATGAAAAAGATGAATATGTTTATCGTGGGACAGCATATGTAAGAATAAACCTTAAAATTTGCCTCGGGTCTGAAAAGGACACCGAGGCTTTTTTCTGTAACATGTATCTTTAGAAACGCTCTGCCAGAGCCAGTGCCAGCAGAAGCCCTGCCATACGGGCAGACTGCACAGAGGGAGAATCTGTGTCCGCATTGCCGTCAGCAGAACGGGCGGCAAGCAGTGTGCCGTTCTGCCCAAAGCCGTCTACCCCCTGCTGGATATGCTGCAAGGTATGCAGAAACAGCAGTCCCTGTGTCATACGGTCGATCTGCTGTCTGCCGTTGTCATCCATGAAAGCGGACATTGCCCTGAGAAGGGTTACTTCCTTAGGCGGATGCTCTACGGCAAAGGCTTTTTCGCTGTCGGCGGCAGAGCGTATTTTGTGCAGATATTCTTTTTCGACAGTATCTCTGAAAGCAGAAAGCATCTGTGCGAGATTCTGCTCCAATCCGCTTGTATTGTGCAGGGTTTTGGCGATTGTATAGACTGTGTGTTCAGACATGGTTGATCCCCTTTCCTGAAAGTTCCAGACAGCTTTTTAATGTCAGAAGACCTCCGCTGGAAGCGGTGCTCTGCAGCAGGCGGCGTCTGATTTCCTGTGGGCGTGCGTGCGGATATTTTTCCAGAAGAAGTGCAGCTGCTCCGCTGACAAGCGGCGTTGCCATGGAAGCACCGCTCATACGGATATAATTTCTTTGGATGATATTGTTTCGGCTGCGGTTTGGCAGGGAAAAATCATAATCCGGTGAAAGCACGGAAATTACATCTTCCCCCGGTGCCCATAAATCTGGAAGATGGCTTGGTTCACGCGCAAAAAGAGAAAAGGCGGGGGCTTTGAAATAGCTCCTGTCCTCCCATGCCCCTACGGTAATGACACCGCTGCTGACAGCGGGCGGCGGACGGTAGCCGTTTCGCCCATCAGGATTTCCTGCTGCCGCAACGACCACAATACCCATCTGCCAGAGCTGCTCTACGGCTTCCTTTAACGGCAGGTTGATCTTTCTGTCATTGGTGCCGATGGAAAGATTTACTACCTTTATAGTATATTTGCGGGCGTTGTCCATTATCCATCTTAGCCCTTGTACGGCCTGTGTGGAATTTCCCTGCCCGCAGCGGTCGAGGATTTTGATGGAAATGATCTGTGCCATTGGAGCGGCACCGCAGTACAGCCCGTCAGAAAGAAAGCCGTTTCCGCAGGCTATGCCCGTGACATGGGTCACGGGTGCAGGAAGGGCAGAGGTTGTTTTTTATAAGGAAGTATTGTAAAATAGGAATGATTTTTGGCATTGCCGCCATAAGCTTTTGAAAAAGCAGGAAATGGGGCGGCAGTATGAAGCAGAAAACGGCGGCGATTTATTGCAGGCTGTCTGTAGAGGATGCAGGACGGGGCGAAGCCGAAAGCGAAAGCATACAGAACCAGAAAGACCTTTTGCAAAGCTATGCAAAAGAGCAGGGCTGGACGGTGTACGGCATTTATGCAGATGAGGATTATTCGGGACTCAGAGAGGACAGACCTGCCTTTCAGGCTTTATTGCAGGATGCGGAAAACGGGCGTTTTTCTGTGATCCTTTGCAAGACACAGTCCCGCTTTACCAGAAATGCGGCAACGGCTGAGAAGTATCTGCATGGAAAATTTCCGCTCTGGGGAATTCGCTTTGTAACAGTGGTAGATCATGTGGACACGGCTTTTTCTTCTAATAAAAAGGCGCGGCAGATCAACAGTCTGGTAAACGAATGGTACTCTGAGGAGCTTTCGGAAAATATCCGTGCGGTTTTCCGCAGAAAAATGGAGCAGGGGCAGTTTTTAGGTAATTTCGCTCCCTATGGCTATCGCAAAGACCCGCATTGCCGCCATCATCTGATACAGGATACAGAAACGGCGGCTGTGGTGCGGCGTATCTTTTCGCTGTATCTGGAGGGGGATTCTGACAGACAGATTGCGGCACGGCTCACAGCAGAACAGATCCCGACTCCCTCGGAGATAAAAAAACAGCGGGGAGAGGATCTGGGCAGAAAAGTCTGTACCCAATGGGCGGCAGGAACGATACGGAAGATTTTGCAGAACCCTGTTTATCTGGGTCATATGGTGCAGGGCAGGGAAGAAAAGATCAGTTTTAAAGAAAAAAAGACACGGGAGCGTCCGAAAAAGGAATGGATTGTGGTGGAAGATACCCATGAAGCGATTATAGAGGCGGAACTGTTTTTGCAGGTACAGCAGCAGCGGAGGCTTCGCCGAAAATCACGGGGAAAGAAACAATCAGCATTGATTTATGATTTATAAGGAGGAACTACAATGAAAAAGAGCGTTCTGGCAGTATTCTGTGCGGCGATGATGCTGGCAGGCTGCGGCGGCACAGCGACAGAAACAGAAACAACAGAAACAACACAGGAAACAACCGTAGAAGAAACAGAAACAACAACAGAAGAAACGGCGGCAAAGGATGAAGAAATGCTGAACTATCTGAAAGAACTGCCTGCTGAAATCCCTGCGGAAGCAGCAGCAGAGCAGGGCTTCTTTACCATTGCAAATGGCGAAGTGACAAGCGGACAGGAAGAATGGGATGCGTTCCTGCAGGCAGCACAGGCGGGCGAAGAGGCGTCTGTTGTGCTGTGTCAGTATTCTGCACACGGCGGTGCAATGCTGGATTATCTGACACATAATGCAGAAGGCGGATATTTGCTGGTATCCGACAGAAGCCGTGACGGTTATGAGAAAGATGAAGTAGAAAAACAGGATTATATTACAGAAAAATTTGCGGCATTGAAGGTATTTGAACACTTCAGTCTGTCTGAAGGCGGCAAAGAATACACCATCGGTGTGCTGACAAACGAACCTGAGCTGGATGCAGATACATTCCGCACTTACTGGAAAGAAATGAGTGCAGAAGCGCATGAAGCGTATTTGTTGTTTGTGATCTGATCTTGTCTGACTGATCAAATAAAAAATCCCATAGGCAGCAATCGCCTGTGGGATTTTTATGTATGTCTCATATATTATTGTTCAGCTACCATACGATTTACTTTAAAAATGAGCTGCAG
>CALASU010000346.1 GCA_937888765.1 uncultured Clostridia bacterium
CATAGGTGTTCTGATTTCACCAATGCCGAATGTTTCGCAGATGCGTCTGATCTTACCTTCGATTCCCTGCCAAGCCTTTACTTCTGCACCAAAAATATCCTTTGTGCCTTTTACTAACTGAATCATATATTTCCTCCTCGGGGCAAACCCGCTCGTTTTCTTTCTATCATTTCATCAATTCGCCCGATGTAATCTTCAATACTCTTTACATTAAAGACACGTTCAATACGGTCTGTTTCGGGGTCTACCGTTTTTGTGCTCGCCCCTGCCCCAGCCGCAAGAATGGTCTGTTTTTCTTCCATGATCTGGACATTATAAACTCCTTCCTTGCCGGGGTGGCAATAGCCAACATTTTCAAAATTGCCCACCATATTTTTCTGACGATACATATAGTAGGGCTGCATATTCATTTTTTCTGCATACGCCGCCGCAATTTCCAGCATTTCCTCCAGTGTCTGCGCCGTTGTCAGATCATGCTGTGCCAGTTCTTCTTTCAGACGGGAAGCCCGTTTGATCGCAAGCGTGTGCACTGTCACATTATCGGGTTCCAGCTTTGCGATTTCCTGCATGGTATGCTCCACATCTGCCGCTGTTTCACCGGGCAGACCAAGAATCAGATCCATATTGATATTTTCATGACCTTCTTCTCTTGCTTCCCAGAATACTCTGCGGATATCATCAACGCTGTGGATTCTGCCGACCGCTTTCAGTGTATGGTCATTCATGGTCTGTGGATTGATGGAAATACGGTTGACACCATATGCTTTCATCAGACGCAGTTTTTCCCGTGTAATCGTATCAGGTCTGCCCGCTTCCACAGTATATTCCATTGTTTCATCGGGATGGAACAGTTCTTCTACTTTCTGCAGCAGACGTTCCAACTGAACTTCATTCAGAGAAGTCGGTGTGCCGCCGCCGATGTAAATATTTTTCATCACAAACTGTTTACTGTATGCCGCAAGCCATTCCAGCTCTTTGAACATCGCATCCAGATATTCGTCGACACGTTTCTTATACTGTGCCAGAGGATACGCCGTAAAAGAGCAGTACAGGCATCTTGTGGGACAGAAGGGAATCCCGATATACAGGCTGATTTCTTCAGGCTTGTTGCTGCCCAGAATCTTCTGCTCCGCCTTTGCCACCTTCAGTGCCAGCTGCGCCTTCTGTTCCATGACCAGATATTCGTCTATAAACACAGCCAGACATTCTTCGTCTGTTTTGCCTTCCTCAAGCAGAATGCTGATCAGCTTGGCAGGGCGTACCCCTGTCAGAAGCCCCCACTGGGGACGTATCCCCGTTTCTGCTTTCAGAAGCTCGTAAATTGTCCGCTTTACCAGATTCTTCTGTTCTTTTTCAGTCAATGCCGCTTCTTCATAGGACATAGACCATTCTGCTGTTTTTTCTCCACGGCGATAAAGCATTGCCGAAGCAATGCCTTTCGCCATACAGCTTTTCACGGTAATTTCTGCATCTGTCACTTCCTCAACCCTTGTATAGTGACGGTTTGCGAGAAATACCTGTATCATTGTCTGTACATCATTCTGCAGTTCATGCCCTTCCAGGACATAATAAATCATATCGGTATCCATAATATCAGAACAGTTTTTCACTGTCCAGCAGCAGTGTTACAGGGCCGTCATTTACCAGTGCAACCTTCATATCTGCCTGGAACTGACCTGTTGCTACTTTTTTGATAGGCATTGTTTTTGCTTTCGCACACAGTCTGTCAAACAGATCGCTTGCCAGTTCGGGAGCCGCACCGCCGCTGTAGCCGGGACGTCTGCCCTTTCTTGCATCGCCGTACAGTGTGAAGTTAGGTACGATCAGCAGTTCCCCGTCGATATCCAGCAGGGAAAGGTTCATTTTGCCGTTTTCGTCCTCAAAAATACGCAGGTTTACAACCTTATCCAGCATATATTCGATTGTCTTGTCATCATCTGTGCCAAGCATACCAAACAGCACCATAATCCCCTTATTGATCTCACCAATCACCTGACCATCTACTGTTACACTTGCTTCTGTTACTCTCTGTAATACTGCTCTCATTTCTTCCTCCTAAAATATCTTGCTGAAAACGCTTTAACCCATGCCGGAAACACGTTCTACCTCAAGGATATCCTTCAGGCCTTTCAGTTTGTTTACGACACGTTCCAGCTGTTCTTTCGTTCTGATTTCAATTGTAATATTAAAAATTGCCAGCATATCCTTTGTGGTACGCACGTTAAAGCCTTTTACGGAAATATCATCATCTGCCAGCTGACGGCTGATTTCCAGAATCAGCCCCACTCTGTCAGTTGCTGTTACTCTCAGCTCTGCCAGATAGGATGTGTTGGAATCCCCGCGCGCAAATTTTGCATCCCATTCCGCATCCATCAGTCTGCCGCGTTCTTCACTGCTCAGATTGATGATATTGATGCAGTCTGTGCGGTGGATGGTTACCCCACGGCCTCTGGTAACAAAGCCAACGATTTCATCCCCGGGTACAGGGCTGCAGCATTTGGAGAAGCGCACCGCCACATCGCCGATGCCCTTGACGGTAATGCCGCTCTTGCTCTTATGCTGTTTGACAGGCTTCTGGTCGATGGTCTTTTCGATATCCTTCATCACATCTTCCGCTGTCTGCTGTTTGCGTTTTTCCTTCAGGAATTCGTCACGCAGTCTGTTTACGACCTGACCTTCCTTCAGTCCGCCATAGCCAACTGCCGCCAGCAGCGCATCCCATGTCTTGAAATCATATTTTGTCATAACGATTTCCTGCCATTCGGGACGCAGCAGATCCTGCGGCTGGAAGCCTTTTTTCTTCATATCTGCCACAATCATATCCCGACCGCGCAGAATATTTTCTTCTTTTTCTTCTTTCTTGAACCACTGTTTGATCTTAGTTCTCGCCTGCGCTGTTTTTACCAGTGCCAGCCAGTCACGGTTCGGGCCTTTCGAGTTCTGAGATGTAATGATCTCTACGATATCCCCGTTCTGAATCTTATGGTCAATGGGTACAATTTTGTTGTTTACCCTTGCCCCAACCATCTTGTTGCCGACTGCGGTATGGATCATATACGCAAAGTCAATGGGTGTGGAATCCTTGGTAAGCTGGATAACATCACCCTGCGGTGTAAAGGCATATACCTGTGTGGAGAAGATATTGAAGTCCTGCTTCAGGGTATCCAGATATTCCTTGTTGTCTGCCATGTCCTTCTGCCATTCCATGATCTGACGCAGCCATGCCAGTTTTTCTTCTTCTTTCTTTGCAGCCTTACTGCCTTTTTCGTTGCCCTTACCTTCTTTATATTTCCAATGGGCAGCGATACCATATTCACTGGTACGATGCATTTCCCATGTTCGGATCTGCACTTCAAATACCTGACCATGCGGGCCGATCAATGTGTTATGCAAGGACTGATACATATTGGGCTTAGGCATTGCAATATAGTCCTTGAAACGTCCGGGCATAGGTGTATACATCGTATGCACGATCCCCAGAACCGCATAGCAGTCCTTCACATTGTCTACCAGTGCACGAATTGCAAACAGGTCATAAACCTGGTCCATCGTCTTGTTCTGGTTACGCATCTTTTTATAGATGCTGAAGAAATGCTTTGTTCTGCCGTAAACCTTTCCCTTGATGCCGGCTTCGTCCATTTTCGCCTGCAGTTCTTTTACCATGTCCTGAACAAATTCATCGCGTTCTTCTTTCTTACGCTCAATTTTTGTCGCCAGATCGAAAAATGCTTCAGGGTCCAGATATTTGAAACACAGATCCTCCATTTCGGAACGGATCTTGGAAATACCCAGCCTATGCGCCAGAGGTGCATAGATGTCCAGCGTTTCCTGTGCCTTTTCCTTCTGCTTTTCCGGCTTCATATAGTTCAAGGTACGCATATTGTGCAGTCTGTCTGCCAGTTTGATCAAAATTACACGGATATCCTTTGCCATGGCAAGGAACATCTTACGGTAGTTTTCTGCCTGCACTTCTTCTTTCGTTGTATAGGACAGTTTGCCCAGTTTGGTTACGCCGTCTACCAGCGCAGCGATTTCTTCACTGAACAGCTTTGAAATATCTTCATAGCTGTATTCTGTGTCCTCGATAACGTCATGCAGGATGCCTGCCACGATGGATTCCATATCCAGTTCTAATTCTGCCAGGATATATGCCACTTTCAAAGGATGGATGATATATGGTTCCCCGGATTTTCTTTTCTGATCTTTATGTGCATCCACCGCCAGCTTATAAGCCTTTTCCACCATGGAAAAATCGCTGGATGGATGATAGGTTTTAATCTTTTCAATCAGTTCCAGATACAGTTGTTCTTCTACTGGTACCATACTCATCACCTCCTCTTATTCTTAAGATTCACTTTTTCTTTTGTCGAAAAAAAGATTATAAATGTAATTATACAATTATACATTCATCTTTTCAAGAAGAATCGCTTGTATACATCAACAGAATCAAAGGATTCCTTTATCATATTTCAACGATAAAATATGCCACAGGGCTTCATTCAATCTTTCTTCAGGAATCGTGCCATCTTTGATGGCATCTGTCAGGGTTTCTGCCGCTTCCGCGAGGTCTGCAGGCATCAGAACCATATCCACGCCAGCCTGCACCGCCATCACTGCACTTTCGCCGCTGCCGTAAGCATCTACGATCGCCCCCATGTTCATGGCATCGGTAATGATGATGCCGTCAAATCCAAGGTCATTTCTGAGAATACCCAGCATTTCAGAAGACAGTGTTGCAGGAAGACCATCTGTAGTGGCATTGGGTGTCTTGATATGCCCTGCCATGATAAAATCTGTTCCTGCTGTGATCGCCTGTTCAAAGGGAACAAATTCCACAGTTCTCAGTCGTTCCATATCGTGTTCCACATAGGTTTCGCCCAGATGGCTGTCCATTGCTGTATCTCCATGTCCCGGGAAA
>CALASU010000347.1 GCA_937888765.1 uncultured Clostridia bacterium
CCGCGGGCCTATGGGGCTGAAAGAACTGACAACAACAAAATATATCATTTACGGTGACGGTCAGATCAGAGAATAAGCGACAGATGTAAGAAAAATATACAGAAAAGGAGAAACCCGGATGCAGGATACAAGATATATGGATGAATGGATTCATGTGCCTTTATGCAAAAAAGGTGCCAAGCTCTATCATTATACAATGGCAGAGGGCGTAAGAGGAATTGTGGAAAACAAGGAATTTCTGGCGACTAAGAGCGATTTTCTGAATGACAAGCTGGAATTCCAGTATGCTGTGGAGGTCATGGAGCGTCTGACAGAAAAATATATCGTAAATGAACGCCTGCGGGAACGGTTTTTCTCTCTGCTGAAAAAGGAAATTGACCGTATTGGAATCATTACGCCTGCCTGTGCCATGGACGGAGAGCATGAACAGGACGCACTGAGTTTTTATGTGGTGTCCTTTTCCAAGTTACAGAATGATTCTCTGTTATGGGCTGAGTTTACGGATTTTAAAGGATATTGTCTGGAATTTGATTATGAAAAACTGGTGGAAGGCTTCAAAGATCGTGTATTTCTGCATGGTACAGTAATCTATGATGAAAAAGAGCAGATGAATGGACTGTTGGAAAGCCTGATGGCGTGTATTCAGAATCTGACAGAAGATGGGATTACGGATCTGACAGATTTCTTTGAGGAAGAAGCAGACCCTTCTGAAGAATCTCTGAAAAAACTGGCTTCGGAAATGGCTGTGGTCTGTTCGGTATATGCAATGTTTTTCAAAAAGAATTTTTTTGCAGGCGAAGAAGAATACCGCTTTATATTCCCGCCTGTGATTCGTAAATTTGGAACGAAAAAGCCGAAATTCCGTCTGCGGGATCAGATTTTTCTGCCGTATATCATGGTAGAGTATGAACGCCAGAAAGAAAATGTGCCGCTGGAAAGTGTGATGGTAGGGGCGAAAAACAACAGCGATATTGCAGTACGTGGGATGCGGTATTTTCTGAAAACGCAGGGGCTGGATATTCCTGTCCTGCTTTCTGATATTCCATTACGTTATTGAGAAAAATTTGCAGATATGCTATGATAAAAAAGAAATGAAATACTGTTTTTTTATCAATAAGCAGGAAGAAAAAAGAAGGAGTGTTTGAGTATGGAAGCAAAAAAATCTGCTGTATATTTTACAGATTTCCGTTGCAAAATGGATGAAAGCCGTACACAGAAGCTGACACGTCTGATGGAAGCGGCAGGCATGGGCAATATTGATATGGATGGCAAATTTGTTGCAATCAAAATGCACTTTGGCGAACTGGGCAACCTGAGCTATCTGCGCCCTAACTATGCAAGAGCTGTGGTTGAGTTCGTAAAAGCACATGGCGGCAAGCCTTTCCTGACAGACTGTAATACTATGTATCCCGGTTCTCGTAAAAATGCCCTTGAGCATCTGTACTGTGCTTGGGAAAATGGGTTTACACCCATGACAGCAGGCTGTCCCATTCTGATCGGTGACGGTCTGAAGGGTACTGATGATATTGAAGTGCCTGTAGTGGGCGGCGAATATGTGAAAGCGGCAAAAATTGGCCGTGCAATCATGGACGCAGACATTTTTATTTCTCTGAACCATTTCAAAGGTCATGAAGCGGCAGGCTTCGGCGGTGCAATCAAAAACATCGGTATGGGCTGCGGCTCCAGAGCTGGTAAAAAAGAACAGCATTCCAACGGTAAAGCAATCATTAAAGAAAGAAAATGCAAAGGCTGCAAACAGTGCCTGAAACAGTGTGCAAATGATGCCCTGCATTTCAATGAAGAAACAAAGAAAATGGAACTGAACGCAGATAACTGTGTTGGCTGCGGCAGATGTATCGGTGCCTGCAACTTTGATGCAATCCAGTTCCGTCAGGATGCGGCTGTAAAAGATCTGAACTGCAGAATGGCAGAATATGCAAAAGCAGTTGTGGATGGCAGACCTCATTTCCATATCTCTCTGGTAATGGATATTTCTCCTTACTGTGACTGCCATGCAGGCAATGACGTTGCAATCCTGCCCGATCTTGGTATGTTTGCATCCGCTGACCCTCTGGCACTGGATCAGGCTTGTGTAGATGCTTGTCTGAAACAGGAACCTCTGCCTAACGGTATGCTGGCAGAAAAAATGGGCAAAGAAGATTTCCATGATCATCACGATCATTTTGTAAATACAACACCCGAATCCGAGTACAAGAGCTGTCTGGCACATGCTGAAAAAATCGGTCTGGGTAACAGAGAATATGAAATGCATATCGTAAAATAATCAAATCTGTCAGTAAGGGGGTATCGGCTTGATACCCTCTTATTTATTTGACTATTGGGATAAATAAGGATAAAATAAACTATTAGGATTCCTGATCGTAAGGAAGGAGGAAGAAGATATGAAAATTGCAATATTGGGTCTTGGCGGTGTCGGCGGCACGGTTGCGGGGGCATTGAAAGATGCAGAACAGGATCTGGTGTGTATCGTTCGCGGAAAAACAAAAGAAGCAGTGGAGAAAAATGGTTTTTTATTGGATTCTGAACTGCTTGGGATGCGTAGGGTACATCCTGCTGTGATTTCGGACGATCCTGCTGAAATCGGTGTTGTGGATATTCTGCTTTTATGCTGTAAGGGTTATAGTCTGGAAGAAGCCTGTGAAAAATATGCTTCTATTGTAGGAGAGGAAACCATTGTGATTCCTCTGCTGAATGGTGTGACGGCATCCAGAGAGGTCAGCCGTTGTCTGCACGGAAAAGGACAGATTGCAGAAGGGTATATTTATTGTTATTCCTTTATTGCAGAGCCGGGCGTTGTGACGAATCGGAGCGATCTGCTCAGTATGGGCTTTGGCTTTGCGGACGGCAGAAAAAATGAAAAACTGGATACACTGAAGCTGCTTCTGCTAAAAGGCGGTATGCCTTTTGCGGACGGAGGGGATGTTTTGACGGAAATCTGGAAAAAATATCTGATGATGTGCGGCAACAGTGCGGCGTTTTTATATTATGATGGTTCTGCGGGCTGTATCCAACAGGATGCAGAGAGAATGGCATTTCTGGAAAAGATCTATAAAGAACTGTGTAGTCTGGGAATTGCCTGCGGAGCGAAGCTGTCTGATACAATCGTTGAAGCATATCTTGAAAAATTCCGTGCATTTCCTGCCGAAACGACATCTTCTCTTTACCGTGATGTGAGAGATGGTAAACCGCAGACAGAACTGGAAGCGGTTATGGGTGGCGGCTGTCGTCTGGCAGAAGAAATGGAGCTGAACGTACCCTGTCTGAAAGCGGCGTATGAAAAGGCAAAAGAAAAAATAAAATAAAATAAAATCATATAGAAAGGAATTGTGTCAATGGGAACAAACACATTGGTTTTGCTTGTCATCAGTATTCCGGGGATTCTGGTTGCGGCAACGGTACATGAATTTACAAGGGCGTTACTGTCTACGATTTTCGGGGACAATTATCCGAAAAGTCAGGGGCGTGTGACATTGAACCCGATCAAACACTTTGAACCGATCGGCTTTCTGCTGATGTTCTACAGCGGCGGCTTTGGCTGGGGCAAGCCTGTGGAAACAAGTGCATTATATTATAAAGACAGAAAAAAACATACGCTGATGGTGGCAATTCTGCCTTCTGTGGTCAATCTGATTCTGGGACTGATCTTCTTAGTGATTTACAAAATGATGGAAAGAAGCGGCGGAAATTATTATGTAGTGGCTTTGCTGAATTATCTTTGCTATTATAATACAGCGATTGCGGTATATAACCTGCTTCCTGTTGCGCCTATGGACTGCGTAAAGGTGATGGCGGTGCTGATGCCTGCAAACCAGTATTACAAATATATGCAGAATGAAAAGCTGATACAGATGATTTTCCTGTTCCTGCTGTTCTTCGGTCTGGTAACAGGTATTATGGATGCAATTATTTACGGATTGCTGGCAGTCTTTGGCGGTCTGTTCGGTCTGGTCTGAGGGGATGCCCATGGAAAAGCTGAATATCAGACTGGATGCCTTTGAGGGCCCTTTGGAACTGCTGTATCATCTGATCGAAAAAAATCAGATTGACATTTATGATATCCCGATTGCCTCTCTGACGGAGCAGTATCTGGCATATTTGGATGCGGCAGAGGATCGGGATATTGACGGGATGAGCGAATTTCTGCTGATGGCGGCAACTTTGCTTGAAATTAAAAGTAAGCTGCTGCTGCCCCTGCCGAAGCAGGAAGCGGAAGAAACAGCACCCGACCCGAGAGCGGAGCTTGTACAGAAGCTTCTGGAATACAAGAAGATCAAAGAGGTTACAGGAGAATTAAAGCAGAAAGAAGAAAAGGCGGCACAGGTGTTTTATAAGAAAGCAGATGCTTCGGTAAAAAAACTGAAAAATCAGCCGCCGGAAAAGCTGGATGAGATTTTGCGGGGAATCACGATTGAGGACGTGTATCAGGCATTTCAGCAGGTAATGGCACGGCAGGACGTAAAAACAGATAAAATCAGAGGTTCTTTCCGTTCCGTGCAGAGGGATCTGTTTACAGTCAGTGAAAAGATGGCTTATATTCGGGATCTGCTGATTTTACGCCCGCATATGCAGACAGCATTTCATACCATTTTCCGTACAGATGCGGGAAAAATGGAAAAGGTTGTGACTTTTCTGGCGTTACTGGAACTGATTAAGCAGAAAGAAATCCGGATCATGCAGGAGAAGAACTTTGGCGAAATTCTCATCAGCAGCTACGAGGAGGGGAAAGAGGCGTGAGATTATCGGAACTGGAATCTGTTGTGGAAGCTTTGCTGTTCATTGCGGGGGATGCTGTGCCTTTGGCGGCGATTGCACAGACGATTGAACTGGACAAGGCAACGGCAAAGGCGGTCGTGCTTTCACTGGCAAAAAAATATGAGAATGAAAAAAGAGGGCTTCGTGTGGTGGAAATCAATGGAGCATACCAGATGTGTACGGCGGCAGAGTGCTTTGAGTATATCCGAAATATGTATAAAAGTCCACAGCGGCAGGGGTTGACACAGGCACTTCTGGAAACGTTGGCAATTGTGGCATATAAACAGCCCATTTCCCGTGCACAGGTGGAAGAAATCAGAGGGGTTTCTTCGGAAAAAGCACTGACGAAGCTGGTGGATCGCCATCTGATCTGTGAGGTTGGGCGATTGGATACACCGGGCAAGCCGATTTTATATGGTACAAGTGATGAGTTTCTGCGATACTTCGGATTTTCTTCGATTACACAGCTTCCTGCATTGGAGGAAGAAGAACAGGAAGAACAGAACGA
Organism: uncultured Clostridia bacterium; assembly: GCA_937888765.1. GTDB lineage: Bacteria > Bacillota > Clostridia > Lachnospirales > Anaerotignaceae > Anaerotignum_A. Next base: position 5,282 of record CALASU010000347.1, read on the forward strand.
AGAAGCATGAAATACCCCAAAACAGAATAGAAATAGCAGGAGGAGGGATTGCGTATGAAGCGGATAATAACCCTGATACTCCTGCTTTTTTTATTGTCTTGTCCTGTATTTGCGGCAGAGCCAAATGTGGCGGCAATCGGAGCGGCATTGATAGACGGGAAAACCGGGCGGATGCTCTGGGAGAAAAACGGAGAAAGCCCCCTTGCGATGGCAAGTACAACGAAGATCATGACGGCGATACTGGTTCTGGAGCGGGAAAATCTGGAAGATACAACGATTATCAGCAGAACAGCCGCCGCACAGCCCGAAGTACATATGGATTTAAAAGAGGGCGAGGAATGGCAGATGAGGGATTTGCTGTCTGCGATGATGCTCCGTTCTTATAATGATGCGGCAGTGGCACTGGCGGAAGCGGTCTCGGGGAGTGTGGAAGTATTCTGTGCAGAAATGACGGAAAAGGCGGCGGAAATCGGGGCAAAGGATACAGTTTTTGGAACGCCGAATGGCTTGGACAGTCATCTTTCTTTGGAAGAACATCATTCGACTGCCTATGATATGGCACTGATTGCTGCCTATGCCTTGGAAAATCCGACGTTTCGGGAAATTATCACACAGCCTGCGGTTTCTGTTTCGGATAAAACTGGGAAACATGTCTGCGAGGTAACAAATACAGATAGGCTTCTGCGGGAATATGCGGGGGCGTTAGGTGTAAAAACAGGCTATACGAATCGAGCAGGGCATTGCTTTGTGGGTGCGGCAGAGCGGGATGGTGTGCGGTTGGTTTCGACAGTGCTTGGCAGTGGCTGGGGAACGGCAGGGAAAGAAAAAAAGTGGACGGATACGAAAGCGATACTGGACTACGGCTTTGCGAACTATGTACCGTTTGAAGCAGTACGAAAGGGGACAGTGCTGAAAAGGATTCCGGTTTTGGAATCGCCTGTGGAATCGGTGGAACTGGTTTTAGGGGATTCGTATACGGCGTTATTTTCCGAAGAAGAAAAGGAACGGCTCTGCATGAAAGTGAGCGTACCGCAGAAAGCGGAAGCACCTGTATCTGCAGGAATGCAGATTGGTATGGCGGAACTCTGGTTGGATGAAGAAAAACTGGCAGAGATTCCGCTTCTGGCGAAAGAAGATGCCCCTGTATTTACATTGGGACAGCGGCTGGAACGGCTGTCGGTACGATGGTTGTCGTGGAGAAAGTTTTGACTTTCCGCAGAACCTCATGTATACTGTTTTCAGAATAGGAAAACAGAACACAGAGATCGGAGAGAATCATGGAAATAAGATTACAGAAATATCTGGCAGATGCGGGCATTGCCTCCCGCAGAAAAGCTGAGGAACTGATTGCACAGGGCAAGGTAAAGGTAAACGGCAAAGTTGTGACAGAACTTGGCACAAAGATCGACCCCAAAAAGGACGAGGTGTTGTATCTGGATAAAAAAGTAGATGCAAAGGAAACAGAATTGGTTCTGGCGGTAGGTCGGGATTTTGTCGATACCCTTCCGTATCAGCTGAAGGATGAAGCCTCTCTGGCAGTCCTTCCTTTGATGTATGAAAGTCTGGTCACTGTGGACGAGACATATCACTGGCAGCCGGAATTGGCTGCGGAAATTCAGCAGGATGGTCTGGAATATACCATCATTTTGCGGGATGCGGTGTTCTCCGATGGCAGTGAGGTTCGCGCATCCGATGTGGTCAATTCCATGAACTATGCCCGCAGCGTGGGTTCTCCTTGGGCAGAGGAACTGGCCATCGTGGCAGACTGTGTGACTTTAACAGCAGATAAGGTTCAGATCGTCTTGACGGAAGCTCATCAGGATTTTGAAAATCTGCTGACGTTC
>CALASU010000348.1 GCA_937888765.1 uncultured Clostridia bacterium
TCCATGTGTGCCTAGGTTAATATTTATGTGTCCAGAAAACTGGGTACATATCATTTCAGCAGGTGTATTTTCGTTTCTTTATTATGCTTATGCGTTTCTTTCGTCAGCTTTCATGCCGTCCAGTGTTCTCTGCAGCAGCACATCCAGCTCCCAGCCAAGCTGTTCCGCACCACGTTTGATGGTTTCACGGTCACAGCCTGCAGCGAATGCTTTATCTTTGAATTTTTTCTTTACGGATTTCAGTTCCATATCCTTTACGCTCTTGGAAGGACGCATCAGTGCAGCCGCACCGATCAGACCTGTCAGTTCGTCCACCGCAAACAGTACTTTTTCCATTTCATGTACAGGTTCCACATCACAGCAGATGCCGTATGCATGGCTTGCTACTGCGTGGATCAGTCTTTCGTCCAGATCTTTTTCTTTCATGATTTCCTGCACTTTGATACAATGTTCTGCAGGCCACATTTCATAATCCAGATCATGCAGCAAACCTACATTGCCCCAGAATTCTTCTTCATCCCCATAGCCCAGTTCTCTTGCCAGATAGCGCATAACGCCTTCCACTGTTTCCCCATGACGCAGGTGGAAAGGTTCTTTATTATACTCTTTCAGAAGTTCCCATGCTTCTGCTCTTGTCAGCTGTCTGCTCATATTGATTCCTTCTTTCTTTTTTAATATGCGAGATGACTCCAGACCATTATATCCAATTTCTGTACATCCTGCAATACATTTACTCTATGAATACAGAACACAATAGGGTTGCATTCCCTGCCCTTCCGTTGTAAAATATTGAAAAACAGTCAACATTCACGAAGAAATCAGAAAGGATGAAAAAAATGGACGTAACAAGCTTTGGTATTGACCACAATCTCCTGCTTCGCGGGATTTATGTTTCCAGAAAGGATACAGTAGGTAACGGCGTGCTGACAACATTCGATGTGCGTATGAAAGAACCCAACAGAGAAATGGTAATGGATACTTCCGTAATGCATACAATCGAACATCTGATGGCGACTTTCCTGCGTGAACACCCCGTATGGGCAGAAAAAACAATCTACGTTGGTCCTATGGGCTGCCGTACAGGTATGTATGTGATCTTCAAAGGCGATCTGGAATCCGCAGATGTAGCGGAAATCATGAAAGACTGCTATCAGTACATGGCAGATTTCTCCGAAGAAATCCCCGCTGCAAAACCCGAAATGTGCGGCAACTACCTTGACCACAATCTGGGTATCACAAAAATCGAATGTCAGAAATTTGTAGACGAAGTGCTGTCCTGCATCAAGGAAGAAAACATGGTATATCACCGCCAGAACGGATGATTTTTTGAGGGCGTTGCCCTCAAACTCCCAGCAGGAAAATCATTTTCCTGCCCCTTATACGCAGAACCATAAATGGTTCTGCAAAATAATTTTTTTATCAGATACTTCAGAATCAGTATCCCAAATAGTCAAACAAAAAGGGAGTTGCTCGCGCAACTCCT
>CALASU010000349.1 GCA_937888765.1 uncultured Clostridia bacterium
CAGAAGGGGGTCCTCGCTGTTTCCGGACTCATGTTCATTGCCGGCTTTGTGCTGGCGGGTCTGGAAGACTTCCCGTATCAGAAAACAGAACTGCAGCTGATGCCCGGAGATAAGATCTATCTGTATACAGACGGGGTAACAGAAGCGACAGATGAAGCGGAAGAGCTGTACGGAGAAGAACAGATGCTGGTGGCACTGAATGAGAATACGGATAAAGATATGAAGGGGCTTTGCGCTGCTGTGCTGGAAAGTGTAGATGCGTTTGTGGGCAATGCACCGCAGTTTGACGATATTACAATGCTTGCACTGCAGTACCACGGTGCTGTAAAAAAAGAAAATAAAGAAAATATGACAGAAACAGAAGATGCAGAGTAAATAAAATAGGCAGTCCCTTTGGACTGCCTATTCGCAAATTAAGAATATATGGATATTACTGTACCTCAGAAGCGATCGTTTCGCAGATGCGCATGAGAATAGACGCGACCTGTGCGCGGGTTGCTTCGCCTTTCGGCGTCAGAAGACGATCCTCCATGCCGTTTAAAATACCCTGTGCATATGCCCAGTGCAGAGCATCTTCGGCGTAAGCAGAAGCAGTATGGGCATCGGTAAAATCTTCCAGAGTGACATCAGCAAAGGATGCTTCAGAAGTATTCCATGCATTATATGCTGCATAGCGGTAAAGAATTGCCGCCAGTTCTTCTCTGGTAATGCTCTGATCGGGGCAGAAAGTGTCTTCAGAATACCCGCTGACAATTTCCTGAGAAGCTGCCCATGCGACAGCATCTGCGTAATACTGTGTATCAGCTACGTCGCTGAAATAGGTTCTGCCGACTTCGGGACTGCCTTCCAATCTCCAGAGAGTAGAAACGATCATCGCGCGGCTGGTGGGTATCTGCGGACTGAAGGTTGTTTTTGTTGTACCGCGCATCAGCTCATTTTCATAGCAGTAGCGGACAGCATCGTAAAACCAATTTGTTTCCCCTACATCAATAAAGGGATTATCCCAAGCTATATTGGTGTTCTGACTTCCGGGGAGTTTAAAGGTATAGGTATCGTTTCCTGCGCTGGAAACAGCAATGCTTTTGCCATTCTGGTCAACAATGCTGATATCATTGCTGCTGCATGCACAGAGCAATGTGACACAAAGCAGCAATACCGGCAGGAAGCGGCTGGGTTTCGTATATTTCATAAAAAGCCTCCTTTTTGGAATGAAAGCAGAAAAATAAGGGATGATTTTCATGTGTTTTCATTATGAAGCAAGAGAGGCGATTTTGCAATACTTGATTTTCTAAATATATTTTAAAGATTTTTTAGAATAGCTTGGCAGAATCTGAAGAACGGCTTACAATACTACAAGAAACAGAAAAGAGGGAAAGACTATGACAGAACAATTCGATCAGGCATTTGCGGAAATTCCGTTTCAGAATCATGGAATCTATATGGAATATTTGTTTGCAGCAATCAATTTTGCCATGCAGAGCCATCTGACGCAGATGAAGCGTATTTTTGCGACAGGTCAGGGCGGATATAAAAACGTACTGTATCCGGATCTGGAAATTGCGGCAGATATCTGTACAGAACGAATCGAACGGTTTTGCTTTACACAAAATGAAGACGATGCATCTGCTATGGCGGAAGAAAACGAGGAGGTATTCTCAGAGTTTTCTGATGATCTGCTGTCTTTATTTGGGGATTTTGCCATGGAGGCAGAACCCGAAGAACAGACAGAAATAAATGATAAAGAAATGACTGCGGAACAAAGGCTTGCCTTTATTGCGCACAGAGCGGAAAAAACATTGGAAGCAGGAATTCCTCTGCCGTTTTATGAATTGAGTAAAAAACTGGAACTGGAACCCTTTTCTGTATTTTGTTTTGCCTGTGGGATACTGGCTTCCACACAGACAGAATATGCGGGTGTGTATCAGGTAATCAACGAAAATGGTGCTCTGTCTGCACCAACGATCGAATCGGCGGCAAGACTGTATTATGGGGATGCGTTTTCCATTGCGAGTGCATATGGCGAGATGTCTTCCTGTCTGGAACAGCTGATGCCTGTGTTGAATCTGCATATACAGGGGAACATGCCGTTTTCGACAGTGGTTTCTCCCGATAAAAGAATCATTGATTTTCTGTTTGGCAGACATCCGATGCGTCTGGATGAAAATTATATTCGTTTCTTCAAGATGCTGACGGATGGAAAGGAATTGAATCCGATCATGGCAAACGAAGGTATTCTGGATGCCATGAAAATTTCTTATGAAGAAGGAGTACGCATCTTTTCCTATTTTGGAGATGAGGGCAGCGGCAGAAAGTTTTTTGTAAAGCAGTTCTGTCGGGAAAAGGGCATCAATGCCGTTGCGATCAACTGCAAAAAACTGTTTATTTATGATTATCAGTATGTAGAGCAGGCACTCTGGGCTGTTACAAGAGAATGTATTCTGACAAATGCCTGCTGTGTACTGGACGAGCTTTCTTTCCGTGAAGAGGAAAAAGAAAAATTTTACGGAAGCTGCTCAAACAGGGTGTGACGGTGTTTACTGTCAGCAGGGAAAAGCTGCAGATGAAGGACATTACGCAGGAAGATTTTACGGAACTGGAACTGCCGACACCGACCAACCAGGAAAGAGAAGACTGCTGGAACTATTTTTCTCAGGGCTTTGGACTGGGCGCAGATGTGGAACTGCCCGAAATGGCAACAAAATTCCTGTTTACACC
>CALASU010000350.1 GCA_937888765.1 uncultured Clostridia bacterium
TAAGGTTCGGTATGCTTAATTTTTATCAGTGTTCAATTTGGTATTGCAATTTACGATTTTTTTAAATTTTCATATAGCAAAGTTTATTTTTAGCTTGAAATAGGGTGTATATAATAGGAAGAAACTCGAACTGAACTGAAGGAAAGAGTTGATTTATTTATTCGCAAAACGATACTTTTACGAATAAATAAAGACTTTTTGAAACGACTTGATTCATTTTTCTTTTCCTTCAAATTATACTTAAATTTTTGCTATATAAAAACTACTTTCCTCTCATCGGTTTTTAAAATCAAAATTCCTCTTTAAAAATTGAGTTTCAAACTTCCTTATTTCTTTCAGCTCATTCAACCAAACATCAAGCCATAACCAAATTTGATTCCAAAAATTCTGAAAATAAAAACAGATCGAATGCCTGATTCGACCTGTTTTGAAATTTCTGTTTTCTTACAGATAATTATGAGGATTTACGTAGCTGCCATTCTTAGATACAGTAAAATGACAATGATTACCTGTGGACCAACCTGTGCTGCCGCATTTTGCAACTGTCTGACCTTTGCTTACAATCTGACCTTTTTTCGCAACCAGCGAAGAATTATGACCATACAGTGTTGTCAGACCGCCGCCATGGTCAATGATGATTGTATACCCATAACCATTCATCCAGCCGGAATATGTAACTTTACCTGCCTGCGCCGCAACAATCGCTGTACCATAACCGCCGGGAATATCCAGACCATTATGGAATTCACGTTTGCCAGAAATCGGGCTGGTACGATAGCCATACTCACTGCTGATTCTGCTATAACCGGGAACGGGCCAAGCAAACTGACCGTTGCCGGTTATATATACCTGTTTGCTGCTGTTATTGCTTCGGCTCAGCTGTGTCATCTGGTTCAGAACGCTCTGTTCCAGTTTTTCATTGGCTTTTACCATCTGTTCGTACTTCTTCAGATCACTTTCATAAGTATCGAAAATCGCTTTCTTTTCATCTACTACTTTCTGCTGTTCTGCCAGTTTTACCTTGTGTTCTGCCAATACAGCTTCTTGTTCCTTACGGCTTTCTTTGATCTCATCTCGCTTTGCCTGAATGGTTGCCTGAATCTCTTCCAGCTTTGTCAGAATATCCTTATCAAATGCCATGATGTCATTCACATACTGCATTCTTAAAAAGAGATCCGAAAAGCTTTCTGATTCTAAGAGAATCTCAAAGTAGCCCGTAGATCCTTTCTGCTGCAGGAATCGCATACGACTGCCAAGCAGTTCAAACTGTTCATCACGCTTAGCAGTTGCTTCCTCCAGTTCCTTTTCAGCGGCTTTCAGTTTCTCTGTCAGAAAGTTCAGCTGTTCCTGCGCTTCGTCTACCTCTGCCTGCAGACTGTTCAGCACCTTATCCAATGCATCCATTTCCTGCTCCAGAGAAGCCTGTTTGTTTTTGATGTTTGAAATTTCTTTCTTTGCTTTTTCTGTGCTTGCTGCCAGATTCTTTCTCTTTTGCTGTAATTCAGATAAAGAAGCCGCACTTGCTTCATACGCAGGTACAGTACAAGCCATCATCAGCAATGCCAGAAACGCACATGTCCATTTTTTTAATCGTCTCATAGTCTAACCTCAATTTCTTATAATATCTCTATACTATTATAAAGGTTTTGCGGCGTTTTTCAATCAAATTCTTCATCTTTTCGTTTTTTTTAAGATTTTTTTGCTCATTTCCTCAAAATCCGTCAGAATCTCATTTCTTTCACTGCAAATACAGAGTGCATATTCTGGCAGCAGTTCCATATATTCCCGTATATAAAGCCGTTTACTTTCAAAAGCAATCTCATCTGTCAGCGTTTCTTCCTTATTATATAGGTCTGTTTTCACAAAGGAAATCTGCTCAAGCGGCAAGCGAAGTCCCCGCCCGTCCCATTTGATGACACTTTCCTTTCTTGCCCAGAGCCGATAAAACAAAAGTCTTGCTTCTTCCTGCGGAAGTCCCTGCAAGAATCGTTCTTCCGCGACCGACAAAATCCGATTTGTTCTTTTGGGGATATTCTCTTTTACCTTCTGCAGATCAACACCAACCGGAGTATCTCCAAACGCACAGACAGCATATTCTCCTGAATGGGATACATTAAAGAAAAAAGATTCTCCGGGCAGATATGATTTTCCGTGTTCGCCCTTTCTGATCTGAGAAATCTGCTCTGTCCGCCCTACTTTTATAAAGGCTTCTCTCAGCAGAAGCCCCGCCGCCAGAGAAAGCCTGCGGGCTGTCGGCTGTTTCAGTTTTTCGATTGCATTTCGCCGTTCTTCTGTTACCAGAGTAAGTGCCTTTTCAAACTCTTCTTCCTTCAATTGTTTTATATCAAAAAGGATTGTCTGTATCATATATTCTTCCTTTCATACAAAACTTCACATAAAAATAACAGGGAGATTTCTCCCCCTGTTATCCTATCCAATCTGATTACTTTACAATCAGGTTTACAATCTTGCCGGGTACATAGATTTCTTTTACGATTTCTTTACCTTCAATACGAGAAGCCAGAACTTCTTTCGCCTGTGCCAGAACGTCTTCTTTTGCAGCATCTTTGGAGATTTCCATTGTACCTCTCAGTTTGCCGCCGATCTGCAGAGCAATTTCAATTGTATCCAGTACCAGTTTACTTTCGTCAGCTTTCGGCCAGCCTGCATCGAATACTGTGCTGTCATGACCCAGTTCTCTCCACAGTTCTTCTGCAATGTGGGGAGCCATAGGTGCCAGCAGAATTGCCAGAGTTTCCAGTGTTTCTTTAGCCAGACCGTTTTCGCGTCTTGCTACATCTGTCAGCTTGTTTGTAGCTTCCATCAATGTACTTACGATTGTATTCATCGCCAGTGCATCAATACGACTTGTTACATCGGCGATCATTTTGTTCACGATATATTCTTCTTCTTTTGTTGCAGCCTTAGGTGTATCTTTGTAGTTGTATGTCAGTTTCCAAACTTTGTTCAGGAAACGGAATACACCGTCGATACCGCTGTCGTCCCAGTCACAATCCAGTTCAGGGGGACCTACGAACAGTTCGTACATTCTCAGAGAGTCACAGCCGTATTTGCTTACCAGATCATCGGGAGAAACTACGTTACCGATGGATTTGGACATCTTGCCGCCGTTCTTTGTAATCATACCCTGGTTGAACAGTTTTGTGAAAGGTTCATCGAAAGGTACAGCACCGATATCATACAGGAATTTTGTATAGAAACGAGCATACAGCAGGTGCAGTACAGCGTGTTCGATACCACCTACATACAGGTCAACAGGTGCCCATTTTTTCAGAGCGTCCATGCTTGCCATTTCTTTATCATTGTGGTTATCTACATAACGCAGGAAATACCAGCTGGAGCCTGCCCACTGAGGCATTGTGTTTGTTTCACGTTTTGCAGGGCCGCCGCATTTAGGACAGGTTGTGTTTACCCATTCATCAATGTGAGCCAGAGGAGATTCGCCTGTGTCTGTAGGTTTGTAGGATTCTACCTCGGGCAGCAGTACGGGCAGCTGATCTTCGGGAACAGCTACTGCACCACAGCAGTCACAGTGAACGATGGGAATAGGTTCGCCCCAGTATCTCTGTCTGGAGAATACCCAGTCACGCAGTTTGTAGTTCACTGTCTTTTTACCCCAGCCTTTTTCTTCCATCAGGAAAGGTACTTTTTCTTTTGCTTCTGTTACTGTCATACCGTCCCAGTCGCCGGAGTTGATTACGATACCTTCGCCTGCAAATGCTTCTTCCAGTACTTCAGGCAGTTCTCTGTCCAGAGGTTTGATAACGGGGATGATAGGCAGATCGAATTTTTTCGCAAATGCGAAGTCACGTTCATCATGTGCGGGTACACACATAACCGCACCTGTACCATAGTCAGCCAGTACATAGTCAGCAACCCAGATAGGGATTTCTTTGCCGTTTACAGGGTTTACACAGTAAGAGCCTGTGAATGCACCTGTTTTTTCTTTATCTGTCATACGGTCAACAGAGGATTTTACGGATGCATCGAAGCAGTATTTGTCTACAGCTTCTTTGCATTCGGGTTTTACCAGAGAGGCCAGACCTGCATATTCGGGAGCCAGTACCATGAAGGAACAGCCGTGCAGTGTGTCGGGTCTTGTTGTATAAACTGTGATTTTTTCGTCAGAACCAACGACAGGGAAATCAACTTCCGCACCATAGCTCTTACCAATCCAGTCAGACTGCATTTTCTTTACTTTTTCGGACCAATCCAGTTTGTTCAGGTCTTCCAGCAGTCTGTCAGCATATTCTGTGATTTTCAGCATCCACTGACGCAGGTTTTTCTTTGTAACAGTTGCGCCGCAGCGTTCACATTTACCGCCTGCAGCTTCTTCGTTTGCCAGTACGCATTTACAGCTGGGGCACCAGTTCAGGGGCATTTCTTTTTCGTAAGCCAGACCTTTTTCAAACATTTTTACAAAGATCCACTGTGTCCATTTGTAGTAGCCGGGATCTGTTGTATCTACTTCTCTGTCCCAGTCATACAGAGCACTGATTTCGTGCAGCTGTCTTTTTACATTTGCGATGCTGTCTGCTGTAGCAATACGAGGATGAATGTTGTTTTTGATCGCAAAGTTTTCCGCGGGCAGACCGAATGCGTCCCAACCCATGGGATGCAGTACCTGATAGCCCTGCAGTACTTTGTAACGGCTCACAACGTCAGACAGAACGTAGCCTCTCCAGTGACCAACGTGCAAACCTTTTGCGGAAGGATAAGGGAACATATCCAGACAATAGAATCTGGGCTTTACGTCATCCTCTTTGTTTACAGGATTTTTTTCCCATTCTTCACGCCATTTTTTTTCGATTCTTGTAAAATCATAGCGACTTTCCATTTGAAATTCCTCCTTCAACTTTTCAAATCTCTTCGACCAGAGAAAGGTCAAAAAAAACCTTCGTCTCATTAGAGACGAAGGGATTCTCCGTGTTACCACTCTAGTTTGCCCTGAATCATCAGGACACGCTCTTATGCCTTTTAACGGGGGCGGCCGCTGTAACCTACTTTCGTGATCTGTTCACGGGTTCAGTCCAGAACTCCAAGGCCAGTTCGGTCTTTTCCTTTTGCCGACTCACAGCACCCGTCGGCTCTCTGCAAAAAAGAGAAAAGACTTACTATTCCTTATCAAAGTCTTTATCATGGAATTATTTATATCATATTTACCAAAAAAAATCAAGTATTTTTAGGAAAATTATAAAAGTATACAATGCACATTATACAAACCTTTTGTTAAATCGCTTCATTTTGTTCAAACTGATTTGTATACAAGTTATAATAGAAACCTTTTTTCTCCATCAGCTGTGCATGATTACCCCTTTCGATGATCTCCCCATGGTTGACAACCGCAATCAGATCGGCATCCTTGATGGTGCTCAGACGATGTGCAATCACAAAATTCGTTCTGCCCTTCATCAGATTATGCATCGCTTCCTGAATCTTCACTTCCGTTCTGGTATCGACACTGCTTGTCGCTTCGTCCAGAATCAGAATCGAAGGATTTGCAAGGATTGCTCTTGCAATGGAAATCATCTGCCGCTGCCCCTGGCTGAGGTTGCCGCCGCCGTCTGTCAGAAGTGTATCATAGCCATCGGGCAGTCTGCGGATAAATTCATGGGCATTGGCAAGCTTTGCCGCCTGCTTAATCTCTTCTTCTGTTGCGTCCAGTCTGCCGTAGCGGATATTTTCCTTGATAGAATCTGTAAATAAATACGTATCCTGCAAAACGATGCTTAAGGCAGAACGCAAACTTTTCCGCTTTGTCTGATAGATGTCATGTCCGTCAATGGTAATCGTACCACTGTCAATATCATAGAAGCGTGTCAGCAGATTGATGATCGTCGTCTTGCCTGCCCCTGTCGGGCCAACAAAGGCAATCGTCTGCCCCGGTCTTGCATACAGGTTCACGTGTTTCAGAATGGGATGCCCCTCTTCATAGGAGAAGTTGACATCTGTCAGAACCACATCGCCCTCTATTTCGCCCATCTCATAGGCATCTGCTGTATCGGGTGCTTCTTCTTCCTCATCCAGCACTTCGAACACACGTTCCGCACCTGCGATTGCGGAGAAAACTGTGTTGACCTGGCTCGCCAGTTCTGTCAGCGGTCTTGCAAACTGCTTGGAATAAATGATAAAGTTGGAGATCGTACCCAATGTCACAGCACCGCCTGTAAGCATCAGAATACCGCCCAGTGCAACAACCACCGCATAGGTCATATTGTTCAGTGCTGTCATCATAGGCCCCATTGCCCCTGCAAAGATTTCCGCACGCACACTGACCTGCAGCAGATCGTTATTCAGTGTTTCAAACTCCTTAATCGCTTCTTCTTCACGGCAGAATGTCTTGACTACCTTCTGTCCGGAGATGGTTTCTTCAATAGAACCGTTCAGCTTCCCAAGACGCTCCTGCTTTTCCTTGAAATACGTTCTGGAATGGGAAGCAATCCATTTTGTGCCAAGAAGCATCACAGGAACAGTCGCCACAGTTGCAATCGTAAGCGGAATACTCAGATACAGCATCATACCTAACGTTGCAACGACTGTCAGAATACTCTGGAATACCTGAGAAATCGTATTATTCAATGCCATAGATACATTATCTACATCATTTGTCACGCGGCTCATCAGTTCGCCATGTGTTGTCGCATCAAAATACTTCAAAGGCAGCTTCTGGAACTTTTCAAACAGTTCCTTTCTCAGTTCTGCAACGGTATTCTGTCCGATCTTCATCATCAGATAACTCTGCATCCATGTAGCAATGGAAGAACAGGCATAAAACACAAACAGCATAACGCAGGTTTTCCATAACCCTGTAAAATCAAATACAGCAATATTTTCGTCAATCGCTACCCCGATCCAGCGGGTTGCAAATACCGTACCTACTGTTGTAAACGCCGTGCAGAGCAATGCCAGCAGAAGGATATGCCAGTATCTGCCCAGATAGCGGAACAGACGGATCAATGTCTTTTTGGTATGTTTCGGCTTTTTGTGCTCCATCATACGTCGTGCACCGGGGCCGTCGGGGCCTTTTCTCATATTTTTATCAGACATCTGCCGCCACCCCTTTCTTCATCTGAGAAGCCAGAATTTCCCGATACTCTTCACTGGTTTCCATAAGATATTTATGGTTACCTTGCGCCGCAATCGTGCCGCCGCTCAGAAGCAGAATCTTATCTGCATCCCGAATGGAGCTGATTCGTTGTGCGATGATAAACTTTGTACAATCGGGATGAGATTCCCTCATTGCCTGACGGATGTTCTTTTCTGTCAGAGAATCGACTGCACTGGTACTATCGTCAAAGATAATGATATTCGGATTCTGAATCAATGCTCTTGCAATGGAAATACGCTGCTTCTGTCCGCCCGAAACATTGACCCCTCTCTGACCAAGTTCTGTATCATAGCCGTCGGGCAGTTCCATGATGAAATCATGCGCCTGTGCCGCTTTCGCCGCAGCAATCACTTCTTCTTCCGTTGCATCCTGCTTGCCCCATTTGATATTATCCCGAATGGTTCCTGTAAACAGAATGGTTTCCTGTAATACCACAGCTACCCGCTTTCTCAGTTCCTGAATTCCATATTCCCGTACATCAATACCGTCTACCAGCACCTGCCCATCCATAACATCATACAAACGTGGCAGCAGGTTCACCAATGTAGATTTCCCGGAACCTGTTTCACCCAGAATCCCAATGGTTTCACCAGGCTCTGCTGTAAAGGAAACCCTCTCCAGTACAGGATCACCACTGCCTTTTTCATAGCGATAAGATACATTTCTGTATTCCACATGTCCCTTTGCCGCTTCTGGCAGCTTAGGACTTTCGGGATCTCTGATATCCGCTTCCGTATGC
>CALASU010000351.1 GCA_937888765.1 uncultured Clostridia bacterium
TAAGGTTCGGTATGCTTAATTTTTATCAGTGTTCAATTTGGTATTGCAATTTACGTTTTTTTCTTTATTATACATCAATCCCAAAAGAAAAGAAATTGTAAAAGAATTAAGATTTCATAAATAAACCTACTGCAGGAATTCGACAAAAGAAGATTTGTTCCATTGCCAAGCATCAGAAGATTTGTTATAATGAAATTCTATAGGACATTTTTTAGTAAAGCGAGGAGAAGATGCAAATGAAAAAACCTTTCGTTACATTAGAACAGGCAAAAAAAATCATTGAACAGTATCCCACACCTTTCCATCTGTATGATGAAAAAGGGATTCGTGAAAATGCGAGAAAAGTAAACGAAGCATTTTCCTGGAATAAGGGCTTTAAAGAATATTTTGCAGTAAAGGCAACACCCACACCCGGTATTCTACAGGTACTGAAAGAAGAAGGCTGTGGTGCTGACTGCTCTTCCTATACAGAACTGATGATTGCAGAAGCGATCGGTCAGACAGGACATAACATCATGTTTTCTTCCAACGTGACACCTGCGGAAGATTTCGTGCTGGCGGCAAAACTGGGGGCGATCATCAACTTCGATGATATCACACATATTCCTTTCTTTGAAAAACTGGCTCCCATTCCCGAAACAGTATGCTGTCGTTATAATCCCGGCGGTGTATTTCAGGTAAGTAACGATATCATGGATCATCCCGGCGATGCAAAATACGGTATGACAAAAACACAGATGAAAGAAGCATTCCGTATGCTGAAAGAAAAGGGCGCAAAGCATTTCGGTATTCATTCTTTCCTGGCAAGCAGCACAAAATCCAATGACTACTATCCTATGCTGGCAAAGATTCTGTTTGAATTGGCAGTGGAACTGAAAAACGAACTGGATATTCATATTGCATTTATCAATCTGTCCGGCGGGGTGGGTATTCCTTACGAACCCTATGAAGAACCCTGCGATATTATGGCAATCGGCGAAGGGGTAAGAAAGGTATATGAAGAAGTCCTGCATCCCGAAGGCATGGATGATGTGGCAATCTATACAGAAATGGGCAGATATATGCTCGCACCTTATGGCTGTCTGATTTCCGAAGCGATCCATGAAAAACACATCTATAAAGAATATATCGGTCTGGATGCATGTGCCGCAAACCTGATGCGTCCCGCTATGTACGGCTCTTATCATCATATCACTGTACTGGGCAAGGAAGATGCCGTATGTGACCATAAATATGACGTAACAGGCGGTCTTTGCGAAAACAACGATAAATTTGCGATTGACCGTATGCTGCCCGAAATCGAAATCGGCGATCTGCTCTATATTCACGATACAGGTGCACATGGTCATGCTATGGGCTATAACTATAACGGCAAGCTGCGTTCTGCTGAGCTTCTGCTCAAAGAAGATGGCAGTGTGGAAATGATCCGCAGAGCCGAAACAGAAAAGGACTATTTTGCAACATTCGATTTCACCGGTCTGTTTGATAAATAAAAAATAAAACCACAAGATATAGTGTTTTGGTCATACAACATATTGTGGAATTTTGCGAGAATTCTCTCCTGATTTTTGGATATTGTCCCAAATTGACAGAATATATTGTGTCTAGTATACTAAATATATCAAGATTTTGTAAAGCAAAATATACTGGGGGAGGACATTTTTATGGAAAGAGCAAGACAATTTGTTTCTGCTATTATTGGTGGTATGCTGATCGGTATGGGGGGAACAGTATTTCTGTCGCAGGCAAATCCTGTTGTAGGCAGTTTTCTGTTTGCCATTGGGCTGTTTACGATTGTAGTGTTCCAGCTGCAGCTGTTTACAGGAAAGATCGGCTATCTGCCGTTTCAGCCGCCTGCGTATCTGATCGAACTTGGCATCACATGGGTCGGCAATCTGTTTGGTACAGGTCTGACTGCACTGATGGTGCGCAATAGCCGCATTTATGCGGGTATGGCAGAAAGAGTGGCATCTGTTGTGGATGTAAAACTGTCCGACAGCTATCTGAGCATTTTCCTGCTGGCTGTATTCTGCGGTATGCTAATGTTCATTGCGGTTGATGTCTATAAGAATGTTCAGGGCTCTACACTGCGTTTTATTGGTGTGTTTGTACCTGTTATGGTGTTTATTCTCAGTGGATTTGAACACGTAATTGCAAATATGTTCTATTTCAGTCTGGCGGGTGTATGGCAGAGCCGCTGTATCATGCTGATGGTAGTGATGACATTGGGTAACAGTGTGGGCGGTATGCTGATTCCCTTGTATTTAAAAGCATTTAAATTGAGATAATAAAAAAACGGGGCGAAGAAATCCTTCCCCCGTTTTTTCGTTTTATAGATTTTTACAGAAAGGAGATGTTATAAAAGCCTATGAAGCATGAAGCATTGGAAGAGATTGTGCAGCCGCTTCTGGAGTGGTATGAAAAAAATAAACGCGCATTGCCGTGGAGAGAAACAAAAGATCCGTATTGTATCTGGGTTTCGGAGATCATGCTTCAGCAGACAAGAGTGGAAGCCGTAAAACCTTATTATGAACGCTTTCTGAAAACCCTGCCTACCGTGCAGGCTCTGGCAGAAGCAGAGGAAGAAACGATATTGAAGCTTTGGGAGGGACTGGGCTATTACAGCCGTGTGCGCAATATGCAAAAAGCTGCGATACAGGTTATGGAAGAACATGGCGGCGTGATCCCAGCAGAGCATAAAGCATTGTTGAAGCTGAAGGGGATTGGACCATATACAGCGGGGGCAATCGGCTCAATTGCTTTTTCTCTGCCGATTCCCGCTGTGGATGGCAATGTGCTGCGTGTGATGTCCCGCATTACGGCGGATACATCTGATATAGCACTGGCGGCAACCAAAAAAGAATGGGAAGAACGCCTGACGGAAATCATGCCTGTCCATGCTCCCGGGGACTTCAATCAGGCCCTTATGGAAATCGGGGCAACGGTCTGTATTCCCAACGGCATACCGAAATGCGAACTTTGTCCTGTACGGAAATACTGTGAAGCCTATCGCAAAAATCAGACAACGCTGTTTCCTGTAAAAGCCGAGAAAAAATCTCGGACGATAGAATCTAAAAACGTGTTCTTCTGTGTGCAGGATGGAAAGATTGCCATTCGCAAGCGTCCGCCAAAGGGATTGCTTTCCTCGCTCTGGGAACTGCCGAATTCTCCGCAGACAGTGATTCCGCCCGAAGCCCTGCGGGAATGGGGGATCGTAGATGCAGTCATTGATACAATGAAAGGACAGAAACATATCTTTACCCATGTAGAATGGCACATGAGCTGCTGTTTTGTAGATGTAACAAAATCCGAACCGTCAGATCTCATCTGGCTTACACCCGAAGAAATCGAAACAAACTATGCCTTGCCCTCTGCTTTCAGAAAGATCTGGAAAGAGGGACTGAAACGTATGCAGGAAAACAAATAAGAATCAATATCCATTGCATTTTTCGTATATTTGAAGTATACTGAAAGAATAGGAAATTGAGAAAGAGAGGAAACCATATGTCAAAAGAACTGGTCAGAGTTGCCGAACAGAAGGACGTTTCGGATTTTTATAAATTATGGAAAATTTGCTTCGGGGACAGTGACGCTTTCTGTGACTGGTTTTTCTCTAACCGTTATGCATCGGAATATTCTGTTTTGCTGGAAAAAGACGGAGAAACTGTAAGCTGTATGCAGAGTTTTCCTTATCGTGTGCGTATCCGAGGGATAGAAGTTCCCGCAGCGATGTTATGTGGGGTTTCCACGCATCCAGATGAACGGAAAAAGGGATATATGGGAAAAATTTTTTCTTATGAAATGAACCATCTGCGGAAGCTGGGCTGTGTGGTTGCACCCTTCCTGGGGCTCGACCCCGCCCTGGGCGCCG